>JAGQWL010000225.1 GCA_020437385.1 Bacteroidota bacterium | reverse complement strand
GTGCTCGGCGTGGTGCTTCCCTTCGCGACCGGGGAGTTCTTCTCCGAGTTCCTTTCCGGAGTTGATGAGGTGACTTCGCGAAACGAGTACGTCCTGCTCATTTCGATTTCGCATCGGCGTGACGAGGACCTGACACGCGCCATCTCGAATCTGTACAGACGTGTCGACGGGATGCTGGTTTGGGCACCCGAAGTGCACGCTTCCGACGTGCTGGCATTGGTTGGCGATCGAACGCCCGTTGTTTTCCTTAACAGCAAGGTCGCCATCGACGACATCGACCACATTTCGTTCGACAATTTCGGCGGCATGTATCAGATCGCGTCGCATCTTGTTCAGCTCGGCCACCGCGACATCGCCTTCATCAAGGGCCCACCTCGTTCCGCCGATGCCCACATGCGCAATGAGGCCTACCGGGCCGCCCTTCGTGACAGCGGCATACCGCTTCGACGGGAGCTCGAGATCGAAGGAGAATATTCGGTCGAAGCGGGCTACGAAGCGGTGCCCAGAATCCTGTCGCTTTCGCCGCGCCCGACGGCGATCATGGCCCCGAACGATCAGTCAGCATTCGGCGTGCTGCGGGCATTGCACGAGGCCGGGGTAGATGTACCCGGCGAGATTTCAGTTAGCGGATTCGACGACATACCGCACGCGCGTTATACGACGCCGGCGCTAACGACCGCACGCGTGCAGGTCCGCCCGCTGGGCGAGCTGGCGATGGAAACGCTCGTCAGTCGGATCAACGGAAGAGCGTCATTCGTGAATGAGAAGATGAGCGTCGATCTTGTCGTCAGAGGATCGAGCGCTCCCCCGCCGGCGCGGTAACCCCTACCACTATCAGTCCGACGATGTCAAACCGACTTTATGTCGTTCGCACGTCCCTGATCGTCGCGATCGGCGGATTCCTAATGGGGTTCGACGCCTCGGTGATCTCAGGCGTCATTCGCTTTATCGAGAACGAGTTTTCGCTCGAAAAGCTTCAGATCGGATGGGCGGTCGGATCGTCGACACTGGCCGCCGCGTTTGCGATGATGGGATCCGGACCACTCAGTGACCGGATCGGTCGCAAGAAGGTCCTCTATCTCGCTGCCACACTCTACACGGCGTCGGCCGTGGCGTCCGCACTTGCACCCTCGTTCGTCTTTCTTGTCGTCGCGCGTATGATCGGCGGACTCGGAGTTGGCGCTTCGTTGATCATCGCGCCAATGTACATCGCCGAGTTTTCGCCACCAGATATTCGCGGGCGGATGGTCTCGTTCAACCAGCTCAACATCGTCCTTGGCATCTCGACGGCGTTCTTCACGAATTACCTGATCGTGAACCTTGGAACGTCCGATACAGCCTGGGCGCAATCCCTTCTGATCGGACCTGAGAACTGGCGTTGGATGCTCGGGCTCGAGACGCTGCCGGCGGCGGTCTATTTCTGCTGCCTTTTTGCTGTACCCGAAAGCCCCCGCTGGCTCGTGATGCACGGCCGACACGACGGCGCCCTCGATGTGCTTTCGCGGATCACTGATCGCGTCAATGCCGAGTCCGCCGTCGAAAACATCAGGAGCAGCCTCGCCGCCTCTGACCTGACCGGGAAGGCGGGCTTGAAAGATCTGTTCAGCCCTACGCTCCGCCGCGTCCTGATCATCGGGATCGTGATTGCGATTGTGCAGCAGATTACCGGCATCAACGCCGTGCTCTACTACGCGCCGATAATATTCGAGCAGTCTGGAATCGGTACGAACGCATCCTTCGCGCAGGCGGTGCTGGTGGGAATCGTGAACCTGTTGTTCACGATTGTCGCGATCCTCTTCATCGACAGGCTTGGCCGTAAGCGGTTGCTGGTCATCGGCTTGACCGGCATTGCCGCGTCGATGTTACTGTTGTCGTTCGGATTTCGCTCCGCAACCTATACGCTGACGCCCGAATCGATCGCCGCTGTCCCGGCGGTGGCGGATCTCGCGATGCTGGACGAGCTCCACGGGGTGACGTTCGAGAACGATGTCGCGTTCAAGTCGGCCATTCAGAGCAGCGTCGGCGATGAACTGGCTCGGCGACACGAATCTGATCTGATCAAGGCGTCGATTACGATCAACCCGATTCTGATCCTTATCGGCATGCTCGGATTTGTGGCCTCGTTTGCCGTTTCGATCGGGCCCGTGATGTGGGTACTCTTCTCGGAGCTGTTTCCGAACTGGATCCGCGGACTCGCGGTTTCGTTCGTCGGCTTGCTCAACTCGGCAACAAGTTTCTGCGTGCAGCTCCTCTTCCCGTGGGAACTGGCCAACCTCGGCACGGCGACGACGTTTCTGCTTTACGCGCTCTTCGCCGCGATCGGGCTCGTGTTCGTGTTGCTCAAGGTTCCCGAAACGAAGGGAATGTCGCTGGAGGAATTGGAGGGGTTGCTGGTGGGCAGCGCGCGTTAAGGAATGAATGAGGGAATGGGGGAATGGGGGAATGGGGGAAAGAGTGAAAGAATGACGGAATGAAGGAATGAAGGAATGACGGCGGAACGAACGAGATGGTCTCGTCCTGTATAAGTTGGCAATGACTTAGTCAGGAGGAGTGCTCATGGGAACACGTTCTGTCCGGTATGGTAGCGCGTTTAAGCTGAAAGTAGTTGAGGAGATTGATCGTGGATCGATGACGATCAATCAGGCCTTGAAGGTCTATGGGATTGGTGGTCATCATACGGTACAAGGCTGGC
>JAGQWL010000224.1 GCA_020437385.1 Bacteroidota bacterium | reverse complement strand
TTCGCTGTCTCCGGCGGCGCGGCGCTGCCAAAAGAAATCGGCGAGTTTTTCGAGGCGGCCGGGGTCCTGCTGATTGAAGGATACGGACTCACGGAGACGTCGCCCGTCATCTCGGTCAATCCGCAGCAGGCCCCGCGTTATGGAACCGTCGGGCACGTCATACCCGGAGTGTCCGTCGCGATTCAGCGACTCAACGACGGAAAGATCGTCGCGGAGGTAAACGGATCGGAGCCGAATACCGGCCTCACCTCGGAAGAAGGAGAGATCGTCAGCCGTGGTCCGCATATCATGAAGGGCTACTGGGGGAACGAGGAAGAAACGCGCCAGGCCATTGACGAGAACGGTTGGTACCACACGGGCGACGTTGGACGGTTCGTGGACGGTTACCTGCAGATCACGGACCGGATCAAACACATGATCGTGTCGAAGGGCGGCAAGAACATCTATCCGGGTCCGATCGAGGATCAGTTGAAGTCCGTCCAATGGATCGATCAACTGCTCGTCGTTGGCGAGGGCCGGGAATACCTGACCGCCCTCGTCGTACCCGATCTCGACGCCATCTCGGCCTGGGTCAAATCGAACGGAGGGTCGGATGGCGCGCGATCAGCACTCGCCGACAGAGACGACGTTCAGAACCTCCTGCGAAAGGAGTTCAAGGACTACTCGCGGACGGCTGCGGCGCACGAAAAGATCCGCGATTTTCGCTTCGTTCCGGAAGCGTTTACAGTCGAGAACAAGATGCTCACGCCAACGCTGAAACCGCGCCGCAAGGAGATCGAGAAGGTCTACGCGAACCTCATCGATGAAATGTACGCGGGAGTCGTCGCCTGATTGCGCGATCCACGCAATCAGACGGAATCGAGCACGATAGGACGATAGGACGATACGACGATAGGACGATACGACGATACGACGATAGGACGATGGGACGATAGGAAGATGGGACGATAGGAAGATGGGAGTCGAGGAAGATAGGATGGCGCCGCGGTCATCCCGCGTCCTGCCGCCGCGATGGGCTCCGCGCCCCCATCTGACAAGTGCCAACTGACCTCTGACAACTTCGCGAGCGAAGCGAGCGACCCTACTCCTCCACCAACCGGTACCCTACCCCTCTCACCGTCTCGATCATGTTCTGACCGATCTTGTCGCGCAGCTTGCGGACGTGTACATCGATCGTACGGGCACCAACGTGCAGCTCCTTACCCCATACCTCTGAAAGCAGCTGCTCGCGTGAAAACACTCTGCCGGGGTGCTGGGCAAGCTTGTACAGCAGCTCGAATTCTTTTCGCGGGAGATGAATCCGTTCGCCGTCCAGCGTGAACACGACGAAGCGGTCGCGATCGATGACAAAATTTCGCAGCGACACCACATTCTGACCATCCGGCGACGTGCGGCGAAGGAGCGCGCGGACGTGGCTGAGCAGACGTTTTGGCGAAACCGGCTTACGCAAGTAGTCGTCGGCGCCGTTGTCGAGCGCGCGGACTTCGTCATCCTCAGAGTCCCGCGCTGTCAGAATCAGTACCGGAATATTGCGATACAGATCGTTGGACTTGACGTAGCGACACACCGCGAATCCGTCCAGTCGAGGCATCATCACGTCCAGGACGAGCAGATCAGGAACGATCTCTTCGACCTTCTTGATCGCCTCGATGCCGTCGTACGCCACGTCCACGTCGTAACCTTCGAGGACGAGATTGTACCGAACGAGATCGACCACATCGGGCTCGTCGTCCGTTACGAGAATGGTGGGCGTTCCGCCTCTACCTGTAGCTTCGCCGTCCACGTGATTCGAGTGATATTGCGCTAAAACCTGTTCCAAGTTAATGGCCGCGTGTTACGAGAACGTTAAGCGATCGTTATGCCTCTGGTAGCAAATTGTAACCGCCCGAAGCTTTGTTTCTGGTGTAATCGGTTGCACGACACCGGTCTCCCGGGATTCCGCGCAGCCTTGATCGAGTTGGACGCGGCGGTAGCGAGGATGATCGGTTTGCCGGGTGCCCAAAAAGCGAATCGGCCGCCCCCCGAAGGAGGCGGCCGACTCTCGCTGCGTGATTAGCGCGCAACCGTCATGGTACGGGAGTGTGATACGCCGCCCGCCGTCATGCGGTAGAAGTAGACTCCGGCCGACAGTTCGCTTGCGTCGAATTCTGCGCGGTAGTGACCCGCTGCATGTGTCCCCTTCTCGACGACCTTGACCGGTCGACCAAGCAGGTCGTACACCACGATCTCGACGTCCATTCGGTCGTTCAGGTCGAACTCGATCGTCGTCGTGCCCGTGAACGGGTTCGGATAGTTCTGGCCGAGCGCCACGAACTCGGGCGTATCGGTCGACACGGTCTCGACACCGACCGTCAGGTCGCCGTTGTAACCATTCCTGTCGAGCGTGCTCCATCCATCCGTCCAGTTAACCCCACCGAAGGCACCGATGTACGTCGTCGGGGTGAACCAGGCATCGCCAATGTCGAACGGCGTCGTGAACGCCGCCGAACCAGTCGTCGGCCTCGGATCGAGCCCGCCGTCTGCCGTGCGGCTGATGCCCGCGAGCATCGGATCCGCAATGACATTATTGTCCGCTGCCAGAATCGACTCGGCGAAGTCTCCCTCGACGAGGGCGTCAAGCGTCGAGCCGCCGCCGTAACCGAACCAGGCATTGGTCTGGAAGAGCAAGTCACCCTGTTCGAGTCGCTCACGGCTGGATCCGGCACCCTTGTCCTCGATGTTGAGGGCAAGACCGGGGAAATCCGTGAAGATCGAGTTGTAGTACTTGCCGCCCGCGTTGTCACGAATCGCAAACGTGTAGTCGTTGTTGTCACCGCCCGGTACCGTGTTACCGGCGCCCGAACCGATGTATGTGACGTTCGCAATGACGGGGATCGAGAACGGCGTGGCATCGTCACCGGCGCTGTCGCCGCCGTCGTGCTCACCCGCGCGGCCCGCGATGTCAGAATCCTGAATCGAGAACCAGAACTGCCCCTTGCCCCGGAAACCCTGATCGTAGTCGAACGAGTCGTCCGAGCAGAAGGCGCCGATGATATACTTCATCTGGACGGTGCCGCCGAACCACTCGAAGCAATCATCACCGTTGGCAAACACTTCGACGTGGTCGATCTGCGTTTCACTGCCAACGGAGCCCAGCGTCAAACCGTTGATCTCGTCGCCCTCGACGCCCGAGATTGAGAATCCGCCGTGACGAATCGAAACGTAGGAAAGGATACCCGAATCGTCGGCGTCGTTGTTTCCGCCGTAAAGGGCATTCAGTTCGACAGGGATACCTTCGATCTGCGTATTGATCGTCGGCTCGTTGTTCGTTGCGCTTCCGAGAAGGATGACGCCTCCCCACAGGCCGCGATCCCGCTGATCCAGGTCACCCGGATCGTTGACATCGTCGAGCTCGGAGGTGAAGATGATCGGACTCGACGGACCGCCGACGGCCTCGAGCCGTCCACCGCGACGTACAACAAGTGCCGATGCGCCATCGCCTGTCGTGATGTTCACGTCCTCCAGGCCCTTGATGACCGTACCCGCATCAATCGTCAGCGTCGCAAGCGAGTCGACGAAGATGAGCCCGTCCAGGAGATACACGTTGTCGGCCGTCCACGTCGTGTTTTCCGTGATGTCGTTACGGACGGTCACCTCTCCCTCAGCGGCGATCAGGTTTCCGATGTAGCCCATCTGATCGAGTGCGGTCCAGTTGCCCATCCAGTTCTTCGTCCCGAACGCTCCAAGAAATGTCGGCGCGTCAAACCAGGCGTCACCCGGGTCAAACGTGGTTGTCGAGAACGCCGGCGAACCGGAGGTCGGCCTCGGATCCAATCCGCCGTCCTGCGTACGGCTGACACCCGCAAGCATCGGATCGCTGAGCGTGTTGTTGTCAGCGGCCAGGATGGACTCCGCAAAATCACCTTCGACAAGTGCGTCGAGTGTCGTGCCACCGCCGTAGCCGAACCACAGGTTCGTCTGGAACAGCAGGTCGCCTGTCTCAAGTCGCTCACGGCTCGAACCGACGCCCTTGTCCTCGATGTTCAACGCGAGTCCCGGGAAGTCCGTAAAGATCGAATTGTAGTACTTGCCGCCCGCGTTGTCACGAATCGCAAACGTGTAATCGTTGTTGTCGCCACCGGGTACCGTGTTGCCCGCACCCGAACCGATGTAGGTCACGTTCGAGATCAGGGGGATCGAAAACGGTGTCGCGTCGTCGCCGGCGCTGTCGCCGCCGTCATGCTCGCCTGCACGGCCCGCGATATCGAAGTCCTGGATCGAAAACCAGTACTGGCCCTTGCCCCGGAATCCCTGGTCGTAGTCGAACGAGTCATCCGAGCAGAAGGCGCCGACGATGTATTTCATCTGCACCGTGCCGCCAAACCACTCGTAGCAGTCGTCGCCGTTGGCGAACACTTCGATGTGATCGATGTGCGTACCACGGCCAACCGATCCGAGCGTCAGACCGTTTATTTCGTCGCCTTCAACGCCGGAAATCGAGAAGCCACCGTGGCGGATGCTCACGTAGCTCAGCGTACCGGAGTCGTCGTCATCGTCCGTTCCACCGTACAGTGCATTCAGTTCGACGGGAACGCCTTCGATCTGCGTATTGATCGTCGGCTCGTTGTTGGTTGCGTTGCCGAGCAGGATCACACCGCCCCACAATCCACGGTCGCGCTGCGAAAGGTCGTCGGGATCATTAACATCGTCCAGCTCCGAGGTGAAGATGATAGGGCTCGTTACCGTTCCTTCCGCCATGAGCTTTCCACCGCGCCGTACGATCAGCGCGGACGCGCCGTCTCCCGTCGTAATGTTGGCCTGTTCGAGCGCCTTGATAACCGTACCCTCCTCGATCGTCAGCGTAACGAGTGAGTCGACGAAGATGAGTCCGTCGAGCATATACACATTGTCATTGGTCCACGTAACATCCGCAGTGATGTCGTCGGACACGACCACCTGGGCAGATGCCGATGTGGTCAGACTGAACAGCGCGATTGCCGCGATAAGCATCCCACGGATCGCTTGCATTCGTTTCATTGTCTCTCTTTTCTTGGTTTCGAATTTTCGTTCAGAGTACCAGCCGGACACACCTCACCCAGGGCACCGAGGCGATGCTTCAAAAACGGGGTGGTTCTGACTGGGGGGATCTAGTTCGTGTAGCTGAACCCGAGCGAGAAGCTCTGTCCGGTGCTGAACTCCTGGTAGACGTAGTCCTCTCCGCCGAACCGGTGTGTCTGCCGGTATGCGGAGTTCAGGAGATTCTTTGCACTGACTTTCATTGTCCAGTTGGATCGCAGCTTCTGACTGAGCGTCAGGTCAAGCTGCGGACTCGGTCGCTCGAACACGTCCGGCGTACCGCCAAGCGATACCGCCGAGAGCCTCGAGCCAAATACGTTGAAGTAGACGCCGAGCAGCGTACCCGTACGATTGTTGTCGTAGCTCAAATCGGCATTTACCAGATACGGCGACTGTCCCTGAAGCTGGCGCGTCGCGCTGACTTCGGGGTCGATCGCCCGCCGAACTTCCAGTTCCGATTCGGCGATTGATACTTCGGATTTCACGAACGAGGCGTTCAGTCCCAGCGAGAACGGAGCTGCCACGCGACCGATGAAGCCGAGTCCGCTGCGAACTTCGACCTCAGCGCCGAGGACCTTCGCTTCGTCCACGTTCTGATACTGAAGCTGACCATTTGTACCACCGATGATCACTTCCTCGATCGGATTCTGCATGTCCTTGTAGAATCCGCTGATTGCGAGAATGCTGCCGGGGCTCGTGAACCATTCCCAGCGAAGGTCATAGTTGCTGATGTTGGTCGGCACGAGCTCGGGGTTGCCGATGCGGAACTGACCGACCGTAAAATCGAAGCTGGAAAACGGCGCCACCTCGCGGAACGTTGGCCGCGCCAGCGTCTTCGTCGCCGCGGCACGCAGGTTCATGTTGTTTGTCAACGAATAGACAAGGTTGACTGACGGCAGCACGTTGGTTTCGTCGATCTTGCCGATGGCAAGCGACGAATCTCGTGACTGAACCGAAAGATCCGTTGTCTCCAGCCGTGCGCCGGCGATTGCCTTGAGACGTCCGGTCAGCGGCAGCTCGATCATGCCGTAGGCGGCGGCGACCGTCCGGTCGCCCGTGTAGTTGTTGCGCAGTTTCGAGTTATCCGTGACGGTGTTGCCGAAGGTATAGACGCCTCTCGTCGAATCGACCGAAACGATCCCCATGTTCGTCAGCGAAAAGAACTCAGCGTCATCGCCGGTGTACGTCACCGTGCTCGACGGCGTGACCGCGAAGATTCGCTCCGTGAACTTGCGGTTGGCGGTTTCGAAGGCACCTCCAAACTTGAGCTTGCCGGAGTCATTGTTCCACTGTCGGAATGGAATCGACCAGTCCAGCCGCGAGTCGATGTTGTCTTCATTCAGCGTCCGGAAGTAGCGCGACGGATCGATAAAGCCCGAAGAAGACGCGGAAAGCACCGTGCTGTTGCCGATGACGCGGCTGGTCGTCGCGAAGAAGCGTCGGTCAGGTTCGTCCTGCTGCGAGTTCGCATACGACGCATTCCATTCGATCGTCGAGGCAGCGAGGCCGGGCAGATAGTGCTTGCCACGGAGCTGCGTGGATATCACCTGTCGCTCGGTGTAAAGCAGATAGCGATTCGTGCGGAGCGAATTTGGATTGTCACCAAGTTCCTTCGGCCACGTTCCAACCTGATAACGTGCCGTCGATTCTGCGCTGCGCGAATACAGCGTGTTCAGTCCGATCTCGTGGTTCGGCGAAAAGCGGTACGACAGGTTTCCGAGTCCGCCCCAGTTCACTTCCTGGGTGCCCTTGCGGTCAGACAGGTTGAGGTCTGAAGTGATCTGCGATCCCGTAAACGAGTACCGGCCCGTCGTGCCATTGTCGTAGTACGACGAGTTTGCCCCGTAGCTGAGTCCGAGCACGAATCCGAAGGGTCGGTTTGCGATCGATCGCTGATTCCCGACGGACAGCGAGTACTTGTAGTTGACCGGCGCCGTCGCCTCGACGGGTGACATGATCGTATTGAATGCCTTCGACGCTTCGTCGAGCTGAGCCGCAAGGATCGGATCACGACGGGCCCGCTGCGGTGAAGGAAGCACCAGCGAGGGATTACTCAGGGCCGACGGAATCGAACGAAATCCGTCATCGATTCCCAACCAGTCCATGCTCCCGCCCGGGTAGGTCAGGAAGCCCGAGTTGAAGTGCGTCTGCGTATTAAGCGAGGACGACAACGAAACCGAGACATCCAGCTCTTCCGGGAAGTTCTTCGTTCCAATGTCAACAAGACCGCCGGAGAAGTTACCGGGCTTGTCCGGCGTAAACGTCTTCACGGTAACGATGTTATCGAGGAGACTGGACGGGAAGAGGTCGAACTGAACGGCCTTCTTGTCGGGATCCGCCGTTGGCAGATTGACGCCGTTGAGCTGCGTGGAAGCGTAGCGCTCTCCGAGACCACGAACGTAGACATATTTGCCCCCAACCACCGATGCGCCGGTGACCTTCTCCATGGCATCGGCGGCGTTGGAGCTGCCGGAGCGGGAGATCGATTCGGCGGAGATCGCGTCACTAACGGCAAGCGACTTCTGGCGATCGCGAAGCAGTACCGCGTCACTGTCGCGGATTGCCCGCGCCTCGACCACCACCTCGTTCAGGCCGATGGATTCTTCGGTCATGACCATGTCGATTTTGGTCGTCTGACCTTCGACGACCTCGACGTTCTGGACGACCTGGATCTGGAAACCGATATAGCGGAAAACAAGATTGTGGAGACCGACTTCGACATCCGGGATGAGGTACTTCCCGTCGAGGTCCGTGGTCGTTCCAATGGTTGTTCCTTCCAGGAAAACGTTCGCTCCGATGAGCGTCTCTCCCGTCTCGGAGTCCACTACCACTCCGGAAATTGAGCCCGTCTGAGCGACGGCTGGGAGAATCAAAATGAGAGAAAGAAGTGAAGCGGCAGTAGCGGTTCTCAGCAGTGTTCTGATCATTCGTTCGTAACTACAACAGACTGTTTGTGATGACCGGAGCCGAGTCCTCCAGACTCCGAATCTCTGCTGCAATGTTACGGGGACGTTTACCGCCAGGCGTTAGCGATGGTTAACCGTTGTGTTATCGTTGCTCGCCGTGTTCGTGACCGGAATGTTAACAAGTGTTACCAGAGTGTTACCAGGCCCAATTCCGGGGTCGATTCGAATTCATTCGACCCAGACCGTCTTTTCCGCGACTGGTCGCCGAGTGCTGGTCGGCCAATCGAGCGCTTCCTTTGGCCATCCGACGTAGAACACGCCAAGACATCGATCCTCCGATTCAATCTCCATCCACTCGTTCATCCGAGGTGTGTAGAGAACTTCGGGGGACGACCAGAATCCTGCGAGTCCGAGCGCGGACGCCGTCAGGTGCATGTTCTGAATCGCGCACGCTACCGCCTCTACCTCCTCGATCTCCGGGATCTTGCGAATGTCCTGACGCTTCATCCAAACGAGTATCGCGACGTTCGACTTGAGGGGGAGCGTGGACAACTTCTTGTGTTTGGATTCCAGAAACTTTTCACGCGGTGTCACCTCGGTGTAGATGCCGGACAGCGCGTGCGCAAGTTGTCGCCTCGACTCGCCGGCGAATATTCGAAACCGCCACGGTTCGGTCAGCCCGTGGGTCGGCGCCCAGTTCGCGTTCTCCAGTATGAGGTCGACCAGGCTCCGGTCGACCTCGTCATCGCTCATGTCGCCGGGTTTGATCGTTCGCCGCTCGCGGATAAGCGTGTTCACCTGTTCGATCGACGGCATGTTCGCGACGGGCGGTCGAGCCGCCTCTCTTCCATTCGTCATAGCAGCTTTGTCTCCATCGGCTGTTCGTGGACTCCGGCAGTCTTCCACGTCCATGTTGGCGCGAGGATTCGGCCCGCCCACCCGAATCCACACGACCTCGTGTGAAACGTCTGCAACCCGCGCCCGTCCGAGGGGTGAAAGTACCATGAACGGATGGCACTCCATAACATGCGGGCTGCTTGTCGGGATCGCCGCTGGACTTGCGGTCGCGCGATCCGATGCGCAACCCTTCTTTCCCGACACGACCGCCTCGCAGCCGACAATCGGTCTCGTCCTGAGCGGAGGTTCGGCGAAGGGCCTCGCCCACATCGGCGTCCTGAAAGTGTTCGAGGAAGAGGGGATTCCGATCGACGTCATTTCCGGCACGAGCATGGGTGCGATTGTCGGAGGTTTGTATTCGATCGGCTACTCGGCCCATCAGCTCGAGCAGTTCACAACCACTGTCGACTGGGACCGGCTTTTCTCGGATCGAAGCCTGCGGCGCAACCAGCTCCTCGAGGTGCGCAATGCGAACAAGGGCATCATCGTTTCGCTGCCGTTCAATCGGGCCGAGATTCGCCTTCCGAGTGGAATCCTGTTCGGCCAGAACGCCTCGATGTTGCTCACTCGGCTGACCTGGCCGTATCAGAGCGTTACCGATTTCACCACACTTCCCATCCCGTTCGCGTGCGTCGCGACGAATCTCCGGACCGGCGATGCCGTCGCACTCAGCGGCGTTCCGCTTCCTGAGGCCATCCGAACGAGCCTTTCGCTGCCCAGCATCTTCGCCCCGGTCGAGATCGACGGCCAACGATATATCGACGGCGGACTCGCCCGCAACCTGCCCGCGATCGACGCGAAGAACCTCGGCGCGACGTTCCTGA
>JAGQWL010000223.1 GCA_020437385.1 Bacteroidota bacterium | reverse complement strand
GAACGCCACGCCGAGACCAACGTTGATGCCGCCGCTGCGCAGGCCGAGCATCACGGCAGGTGCCACGCCGCCGTATTCGAAATCAGCCGTGAGCGAACCGACTGACGCGGCCGGATACGAATTGTCGCCGACATCAATCAACCCGCGCAAGTTCTGCGCTTCGCCGTTTCCCATGAGGCCGCCGGCAAGGACGCCCGCACCCAGCGAGAAACGTCCGGCAGGGAATACGTTGACGAGCAGCAGCCCGGATACCGGTTGCACGTCGAGTTTGAATTCGTTCCCGTTCTGTTCGTAGGTCACACTGTTGACCGGCAGGTAGCCGACTTCGCCGGAGACGGAGATCATGCCGAATCGAACTTCGGCGCTGGCCCCAATGCCCTGAGTGGACACCTGAGGGCCGAGGTAAACGTCTGTCTGGGCGAGCGTCGGGACGGCAGTCACCAGAAGGACTGCCACGAGAATTGCGGCACGCATGGCGGTAGCCTCGTAACGATGAGCTTCGTTGTTGCGTCGTTTCTGGAAGGGAATATAGGCACCTCGTGGCGGCGGTGCGAGGGACGAATTGCGCGGACCCCGGGTGGGCTCGTGCTCGCACTATCGCGTTGTTATGACCTGGATCGCCCTGGCCGCGAAACCTTCAAGAGGTCCGTCGGGCCGTAATAACCTCGGCCCGATCGTGCCTTCCTACCTTCATTCGCTCCTACTTTCCGGTTCTGTATTCCTAGATTGCCGGACCCCCAAGTCCAGGTATTCAGACTCCAACATCCGGCGCAATCGGACGCGCGCGAGCCCATGTCAGACAAATCGGATACGAATCGCACAATCACGCGTCGCCAGTTCGCGCGAACGACAGCATTCGGACTGGGTGTCGCGCCGATTTTCGGTCGTGCCTCATTGCCGTTGATTGCGCCCGAGCGCCGGCGGTTGCCCGATTCCGACAAGCTTGGAATCGCGCTGGTCGGGTTGGGCAGCTACTCAACCTGGCAGCTCGCACCCGCGCTCGAACAGACCGGACGCTGCAAGCTGGCGGGTATCGTCACCGGCACGCCGTCCAAGGCGGCCTCGTGGCAGGAAAAACATCCGGAGCTCAAGGGACACGTATACAGCTACGAGACGTTTGATCGGATTGCGGATGACGACGCCATCGACATCGTGTACGTCGTGCTTCCGAACAGCATGCACGCTGAGTACACGATCCGGGCTGCCCGGGCCGGCAAACACGTGATCTGCGAAAAGCCGATGGCGGTCTCTTCTGCGGAGGCGCAGCAGATGATCGATGCGTGTGACGAAGCCGGGCGGAGATTGTATATCGGATACCGACTGCACTTCGAGCCGCACAATCTTGAGGCCATGCGGATCGGTCGCGAGGCTGTGTTCGGTAAAATGAAGTACGTGCAGGCAGAGTTTGGATTTCGGATCGGCGACCCGACGCAGTGGCGGCTGAAGAAAGCGCTTGCGGGCGGCGGCGCGCTGATGGATGTGGGCATCTACGCCCTTCAGGCAGCGCGCTACGTCACCGGAGAAGAGCCTGTCGCGGTGACGGCACAGGAGTACAAGACCGATCCCGTCAAGTTTGCTGAGGTAGACGAAACGATCAACTGGCAGCTCACCTTCCCGAGCGGCTGTGTTGCCAACTGCTCGACGAGTTACGCGACCGGGCAGCACCGGCTTTTCGCGTCGGCCGAGAGCGGATGGCTGCAGCTTCGTCCGGCCTACAGTTACAGCGGGATTGCGGGCGAGACGTCTAAGGGGCGGATGGACTTTCCGCAGGTCAATCAGCAGGCGCTTCAGATGGACGGCATGGCGCAGAGCATCATGACGGGCAGCGAGCTGGATGCCGACGGCCGCGAAGGACTCCGCGATGTCCGGATCATCGAGGCGATCTACGAGAGCGTGCGGACGGGGCGAGAGTTGTCGCTGGACGCGGAATTTCCGATTCGGCGGAATCGATGAAGCCTATCTACCGTTGCGGATGCTCAGCGCTTAACAAATCGTCGAACATCCCGCATCGTACCTGACGTCGTCTCGACCAGGTACACTCCGGATGCCAGGCTGCCAACGTCAACTGAAGCGGTGGCGGCAGCCGGGTTCGGCGGCAAGATCATTCGTATCACCTCCCGGCCGGTGATGTCAATGATGCGTAGATCGACAACTTCTGCTCCCCCGGTCGAATAGGACAGGATGAATCTGTTACCAACCGGATTCGGATACGGCTCCGAAACGAAGAAAGCGTCGGCAGGCTTTTCATCTTCACTACTGGTTATAACGCCGCGCACAAGCGTCAATCGAAAGTCCGTGGTCGACGTGGTGTCCGCCCAATCCGATACGATGATTCGGTGCCGTACGACAAGCGTGTCGCCGGGAAACGGTTTGCCGTGGGCCGCCATGTAGTCCGCAAGTTCCGAGACTGTCAGGTGCACGCTGGTTTCACCTCCCGTATCGATGTCGAGCGTCGGCGCCGCACTGTCTTCACCGTCGACGTATGCCTGCCAGCGATAGAACAGCGGACCGTCGTCCGGGTCGAGTGCATCCTCCCACTCGATCACAAACGGCTCGCTCCCGTCAATCGGAGTGGCATCTCCTCCGACATGCGTCGTGTGAGTCGAGTTGATGTTCTTGAGTGGCGGCGGCAGCGGCACCGTGTTCTGCTGCAGAATGCGATCAAACACGATACCTGCGTTCGACGACTGGCCGGCAAACACTGCGACAAAGCCAGGGTGTTGTTCAAGATTGGAAGGAGCGGCGACAAGCAATTCATCGAAGCCGTCGCCGTTGAGATCCGCCGAGTGAAGCGTCCCTCCGAAATTCTGATATGCCAGAACCGCATTTCCCGTTGCTGACTGCGTGACCCGGTACGTGGGAGACGGATCAAGGCTGGTCTGTCCGCCGATGAAGATCTCCGCGGCTCCGGAATGCTCGATGAAGTCGTCCGGCGGAGGCAGGCCAGACGAGTCGGCAAATGACGGTGCGCCTACAACCAGGTCCGCAACTCCGTCTGCATCTACGTCCGAAATACGAAGGGCTTGACCGTAACGCATCAACCCGGCGGGCGGCGTCTTCTGCGGCTTGATCAATTGCCGGTGCGTGAGATCAAGGAAGTTTTCCGATCCGCGTATCAGGAAAACCGCTCCGTTGGAAACGCCGTTCTGCTTGTAGTTGGGTACTCCCACGGCGAGTTCGGGATAGCCGTCGTTATCCAGATCACCGGCGGCAAGGGAAAGCCCGAACTGCGTGTTTGATGTGCCGTCGAACTCAACAAAATCAATGGCCGCAATGCGGGTCAAAGGCTCAGGGTCCCTGGTCGGGAATACGAATCGATCAAAATGTTCACCTTCCAACGACCCGACGATGAGTTCATCCCGACCGTCTGCATCG
>JAGQWL010000222.1 GCA_020437385.1 Bacteroidota bacterium | reverse complement strand
TCCGGGGTGCTCACTGAGTTCAGTCCAAGTGCTACCACAATCATCTGACGCGAAGAGACGCGGGCGCGCCAGAAGCATTAGTCGTCCATCCGGAGTGTGCTCAAGTAGATATCCTGTTTGAGGAGCGCCTTGAACCTCCGACCACGACGTGCCGGCGTCAGATGACGACCAGATGCCGTCATAGCCTGCCCCAAGAATCAACGAGTCACATGTTACCAGGTCGTCGATATATTCCTCCAGAACGGTTTCCCATGTTTCGCCACGGTCGTCGGATCGGAGTACCGTTTCAGTGTTGGAGAAAAGGAGCGTACCATCTGACTCTACGAGTGCGACATCGCCGACGAGGTACGGAACGTGGACATTCAACAAAGTCCAGGCCTGAGCTTTCGTAGAGTAACGATAGAGTCCCGGCAAAGTTGTCGCAGCGAACAGGTCACCGGAAGCAGCCTCAACCAGGTGGCTCTTGCGCGCGTTAAAGGAATCGAAGGGATTTCGCGTGGTTTCGTCAAATAGGAATCCGTGAGGTCCCACGGCGAATTCGGACCAGTCTGCGCCGGGTTCGGATTTGAAATAGAGTCCGTTCTCGGTCGCAGCCCAGATTCCGCTCGTACTGGGTTCGAGCGTTATGACCTCTCCGAATCCGTATGGGAAGACGACACGTGTCCAGCTCGTGTCTGCCGGACCCCTTCTGAACACGCCATAGCCGGCTTCGCAATTGCTTGGCGGATCCAGTACCTGCTGGCACCATGTGGACGTGCCGGCATACAGAATCCCCTCGGACGTTCGGGAGAGCGAAAAGACCGGGTACTCGACGTTAGCCGTTGGCGTTGCAGACGCGCCATCGATCGACCAAGCAAGACCGCTGGGAGTCCCGACGAGGCTTGAGTTGTCGTCGAGCGGAAGAACTGCGAGATATTCTCCTGACGTGTGTTCAATGCCACCCGCAGATTCTCGGAATAGCGTTCCCGTGTTCAGGTAGTACGATGCGCGCTCCGCAACCCAGAGCGCGCCATCGGCGGATCTCGCGATATCGGCTGCGCCCGTTGAAGACGGTCCGCCGATCACCCATTTTGTACTATCGCGAGACCAGGAAAGGAGATCTGCGCCGTAACCAAAGGGACCGCACGCCTGAGTCGAAAGGTAGACTGCACCGTGGCCGTCGCTCAGAATCCTGGCCACCGGGCACGACGATGGATCGGTTCGTGTACCATCGTGTGAAGAGATCCAACTCAAGCCTCGGTCGTCCGAACGACGGACCGAATCGGTAAGCGACCATAGCACTCCCGACGAGTCGGATAACAGCTGCCACACACGCTCGCCAGCAAATCCAACCCGGGTCCAGCTAACTCCGGAGTCGTCCGACGTGAACGCACCGTCTGTTCCTCCGGCGTAGACCGTCGAGTCGGCTGAAGCCCATATCGCACTCAGGTGCGGCGGTAATGATTGCCACGTTGTGCCATCATCCGCAGTGCGGTACCATCGGAAAGAATCGGTAACGAACAACGTGCCATCTGGACTCGCAACGACATTCGCGGAGCCACCGTACGGGCCGCCGGTCTGTACGAACGTGATGTCCTGGGCATCCGCGAATCCAATGGATAGCGCGAACGAAATCAGTACAATGATTGATGCGCGACTCATATCCGCAACGTAGCAAATCGGGCGCTCAGAAACAGCCCGGGAATCGGAGCCCTTTTCTTTCCGAGCGGGCCGCTGACGCGCCGATGTTGCCAATTCGCAACACGGAGCGCTTAACCTTCCCGAAACACAGATTCCGATCCTCTCCGGGAGACCAATAGGGGATTCCCCGACGGAAATGTCCGGCTCGGAGCGGTACGATTAATACACCGAACTTGTCTGGGTCAGGTGGAATGCTCCCGGGTCGCTCAACAGAGGAACTCATCGCGCAGCTGCTGACCATCCGCGATGACATGCTGCGCACCGTCACCCTGCGGAAGTCGATCATCGACTCCGTGCATGGAGACCAACGTGAATCCGCATCCAACCTGATGCACTACGTCGCGCTTCGGCGGCACGACATCCGTCAGCTTCAGGACGATCTGACGCGCCGCGGACTCTCGTCGCTCGGCCGCAGTGAGTCCCACGCCGTATCGAACGTCGACGCCGTGATCGATGCGCTGCTTCTGATGTCGCCTCAGTTCTCCCCGCTGAGACCTGCGGTGGAAGAGGCGCCGGACTATGCTCGCGGGACCGCTCTGCTCGACCGAAACACTACCCGCCTCTTCGGCGAGCGCCCGGCAGGACGATCCGCATACATCATGGTGACGCTGCCCGGCGAAGCCGCGGATGCCCCGGTGCTGGTGCGCGACCTGCTCGATGCCGGAATGAACATCGCCCGGATCAACTGCGCCCACGACGACGCGCACGTGTGGAGTCGGATGGTCCAACACATTCGAAATGCGTCGCAGGAAACCGGAAGGCAATGTCGGATACTGATGGACCTCAGTGGACCCAAGCTTCGGACGGGGAGGATCGGCGCACCGGATCCGGTGCTGAAGTGGCGTCCGAAACGCGACAGCCTTGGCCGAACGATTTCCCCGGCAAGGATCTGGTTGACGGACGGAGCCGGCGCCGATCCGCCGGTGCCCGCCGATGCCGTGCTTCCCGTCGAGGCGGAGTGGTATTCGGATATGCGAAGGGGCGGTGAGATTACGCTGAAGGATGCACGCGGGAGGAAACGTGTGCTGAAGATCGTCGACTGTACCGAGTCCGGATGTTGGGCGAACTGCGACCGTACGGGATACGTAACCGGCGGACTCAAGCTCCGCTTTCATGAGCCCGCGAAGGGTGGATCGGAAGGTAAACCGGGCAAGGGCAAACGCGGATTTGTCGGAGAGCTTGCGCCGGAAGAAGGATACCTGACCCTCTACCAGGGCGACCGGCTGCTCGTTACCGATTCCCAGCAGCTTGGGGCAGCAGCGACGTACGATGACCGCGGCCGACTCGTGAGTCCGCCGCGAATCGGATGCACACTCCCCGAGATTTTCGCAGACGTGAAGAAGGGCGAACGGATTCTCTTCGATGACGGCAGCATCGGGGGTGTTATTGAAGAGGTGAATCAGGGTCACCTTGTTGTTCTGATAACGAACGCCCG
>JAGQWL010000221.1 GCA_020437385.1 Bacteroidota bacterium | reverse complement strand
GGGTTCGCTGCCTGACCCTGACTGCCCCGCTCACTGCGAACGCCTCGCGCAAGACGTTCTGGTCGATCGACGCGGCGATCAGATCGCGGTTCAGCAACGTGTTCTGTCTGGCTTCAGCAAGATAGTCGCGACTGCGTCGTTCCTTGCGGATGATCTGCGCGCCGTACACCGTTTCAGGTTCGAGTGACGGAATCGTGAACGACCACCGCTGACCCGCGACCGTGACCGGCATATCAACGATGTCGCCATCCGGAAGCGGAGTGAATCGGACGATGATGTCGTAACCCGCCGTCGAGCTCGCACTTGGCAGCGGCGACGATGAGCTGGAGCAAGCGGGAGGCCCCGTGAGCAGGTACGACATGTCCGCGCCGACGTCGACGTATCCGAAGTTGGATTCGCCGCGCAAGAAGTAGCGCTGTCCGTTGATCGGATACGTTCCACGGATCTGACCATCGAGCTCATCTGGAAGACATCCCGTGCGGAAGGTCGCACTCGTATCTGCCGTGATCGGCTCACCGGTATCGTCTACTGCACGTACCCACGCGCCGCGAACGAACTCCTCAACGCGAAGATCGGTGTAGACGCTGTAGTTGGTCTCGCCGTCCAGGTGCGTCGTCATCCGCGTGGACGGGATGATCGGGAAACAGCCCACAACGGAACCCGACTGAAGCGTCTGCTTCTGACACGGCACGTCGCGATTCTCGTCGGTATTGCGAATCGTAAACGTGTTCGGCATCATTCGGAATTGACGGAGCGCCCCGGTTTCATCCTCGAGCGTGAACGGTCGTTCCACATCAAGGAAGTAGGCGGTCGCTGGAGCGATCAGCGGACTCGGCGGCCGGTAGCCCGACGCGTTTCGGTCGGGTCGGATGTCCGTAATCAGATCGATCGATTGCAATGGACTCCTCGGAATCGGAGTACACGCCTTGCCGACTTCGAAGTCGACGCGACCGTCGAACTCCCAGACACCTCCGAGGATGTCACCTTCGATCTCAAGCGCCCCGGCGATGTATTCGGGATTCGGGAATCCGGCACGCAGCAGCGCACCCATGTGCAGCCTTGCGAGGCTGACTTTGATACCGAACAGGGCACGTGTCCAGAAGTCGAGATCGGCGGTCGCGTAGATCTGTCCCTCCGTATACCACCCGTTGTCACCGCGTCGGAAGCGTGGGTTCGACAGGTCGCCGGTCGCGCAGTACCGTTCGGATTGCGTCACCGCGACATCGAACCCGAGCATAAAGCTGATGTCCATCCCGATGATTCCGAGATCGAGATTCGGCGACATGCTGAAGTTGGCGCCCATCATGAACCCGGAGATGTTCTTGGTCGGATTTCCCTCCGCATCGACGCCATCCGAGCCTTCGGCGGCGAGCATCGTCGACTGTTCCTGTTCGGATCCTCGCAGCGACGGTACGCCCGCCGGCGGATCGGGAAACGGCGGCAGCCGCTCGCCGACCATCAAGTACGTGCCCAGCGTCAGGATGTCGACGTCACCAAAGCCCAGGCTCGCAGAGAAGCGACGTTCGGGTCTTCCGATGTAGAACTGCCAGTAGTCCGGACCGATGTGAAGCCCCGCGGCGCCGTCGATCGTCAGGACCTCGGCAAGATTCCCCGTCAGCGTGAAGTTTGCGTCGAAGGATGCTTCGCGCGTGCTGCTACCATCCGGATGGGTGTACGGCGCGAACGAGAGCTGAACAACCAGTGTACCACGAACTGTCGGATCACTACGGTCGGTGAGTTTCGTCATCACGTACGCGTCGCCGACAAGTCGCAGGTAATCCAGGTCACCCGAGCTGTTTATCTGCGCTTCGACAAACACGTCGACGTTGAAGACGTCTGCGTTGCCGGCAACACCGAGGATCAATCCAGCCTTGAAACCCCACGTTCCTTCGCTCTCTGCCGAGACCGGACGATATTTTCTGAGTGCAGCCTCGAGCGATGGCTCGGCGTCCGTTTGAGCACGAACCTGTGCATAGTCCTCCGGCGTTGCCGACCTGTCGAAGCCTGCGGGACCCGTCATGTTGTACCAGACGCCGCCCATGATTCCGTACAACGCGACGGCACCGCCGATGTTGATGCCGGAGGTGATGTAAGCCGCCGCATCAACAAAGAAGTAGTCGAACTCGGCGGAACCCTGCACCCGGTGGCCAAAGTCGGCCGCGACGCGGATACCGATCTGCTGCGCGATAACCGCATCGATGGCACCTGCCACACCCGAGTCCTTTGCGCCGGGCGTATCCCGCGACTCGCGGTCCTTGTAGACCTGAATGCAGCCTTCGATCTCGAGCACTTCTGCCTCGCCGCCCACGCAGAACAATGGAAGCGTACCGGGCCCGCTCGTTCCTCCGAATCCGGCGAAGTCGAAGCCGGCCGGTTCGTCCTCGGTCGCAAGGTTGATGCGTCCCCAGATGGTCACGCCACGAGCGGAAGCGCGGAAGACGCCGTCACCCGGAAGCTGTATCGCAATGTCAAAGCTGATACCAGCCTCGACTCCCATTCGCCCCGATTCAGTCGGTGACGCGGCCTTGATTTCGAGGCCAATGTCGGAGATGTCGACGGCGAAGCCACTATCCGAGTCACCGCTGCTGGCGACGTCGCGATCGCCTGAGTCGCCCGAGCCGCTGTCGGAACCGCCCGAGCCGCCCGACCCACCAAATCCGGTGAAGGAACTCCGCGCCATGTCCGGCGCCTCGAAGTACGGCGAGAACGTCATAACCCGCAGTCGCTCGATCGGGATGCCCGAGATTACCGCAGGGATCTTCGTGCTGTCCGCCTTGATGCCGATGCGCCCGTTGAGCTCGGCGCCGGCCTGGATGCTGCCCGACTGGTTGCCGACGCAGATCTTCGAACTGCGCTCGATAGTCAGATCGGCAGCCCAGATGTCGCCGCTGATATCACCGGTCGGTTTGACGAGCATCTCGAAGATGAGATCGGGCGCTGTGGACGATCCACCAGACGAGCCACCTGAGTCGCCACCGGATCCTCCGGAACCGCCCGATGCACGCGGTGCGAGCAGATCCGCACATTCGAATCGGAACTGCCGTGCTGCGTCAGAGCCGGCATCAGACGAACCGCCCGAGCCCCCGCCCGACGAGCCCCCACCGCCTCCGGATCCTCCACCCGACGAACTGTCATCCGTTCGCAGTGACGCCGGACGCGCGAGCGTGGCGGAATAAGCCAACGGCGTGTCGGTAATCGGAATCCGGAACTGACCGTTCAGGTTCGCCGTGCCGAACGAGCTGTGCAGGACGCTGATCGAGATTTCATCGACGGAAAATTCCCATCCACCCATACTGCCCGTGCAGGTGCTCGTGCTTGCGCCGTCTCCGGTAACGGCCGCGCAATCGGTCGCATCGCTGCCGTCATCTTCCTTCAGCGTCAGCAGGTTCCGGACCGCAAAGGTGAAGTTGACACCGGTATTGTCGAGCAGGACGTTGCGAACCTGCACTTCGATGTTGTTGTCCTCGCCGAAGCTGCGGATCTCGTCCGGAAGGTGTAGCCGCACCACTCCGAGATAGAATCCCGTCCACCTGTTATTCGAAAGCGAGCTCGGGTATCCGGCCGGGAACGTCATGCCGTCCGGGTTCTGAACCGACGAGTTGTCGTAGAACATGCTTTCGACTGAGAACCAGAATCCGTTGGCGTCCGAGATCGCCGAAGGCGTGAACTCGCGAACGCCGGCGATCCACTGCAAGCCTGACGCTTCCGTCACGGCTTCGCTGCCTCCGGATCCGCCTCCGGAGCCACCGGACCCGCCTCCCGATCCTCCGCCGTCACTCGAACTCGACGCCGCGGGTCGGATCTCGACGACGAGTTTGGCCGTGCTCTTCTTCGTTTCATCAGCGATGATCTCCCCAGTCTCCGGGTTGACCGGCTTCAGCCAGTCTCGCGGAAACTCATGCCACATCTCCAGCCGAAGCGCCTTCATCTCACCACATTCCCACTGCATGTAGGTGCCCGATCCGTCGGTGCCACCCGCCTTGAAGCGCATCGTATAGTCGGGTAGGCTTGCGTCGAACTCGTTGAGCG
Source organism: Bacteroidota bacterium (assembly GCA_020437385.1). Classification (GTDB taxonomy): domain Bacteria; phylum Bacteroidota; class Rhodothermia; order Rhodothermales; family JABDKH01; genus JAGQWL01. The sequence continues at coordinate 2,754 of JAGQWL010000221.1, read as the reverse complement.
TGATGAATAAGTCGCTCGCGAGATAGAATGTGAACTCCTCGTCGAAGCCGCTCGGCGTTAGGCAGATGCCACGTGCGCCAATCGCAAGGCGGGATTCCATTTCGGGCAGCGGCACACTGAGTACCGCGTTGAGTCGTGCGCCGGTCGGCTTGAACTTGATTCCTACGACCGCCAACAACAGGAACTCGCCGTCGATGTGCTGATCGATGCCGATCGGTAGTTGGACCGGATCGTGCCCCGACGAAAATGCTGAGATAATTCTCCCCGTCGACTCGATCGCCTCACTGATCTCGGTGATCGTGCGCGCATCGGACTCCGTGATGCTCATACTTTCGGAAAGCTCGGTAACGCGATCCGTATAGTCATTCGTCAGCAGATCCGGGCGGTCCGTCTTGGCCTTGGCTTCGCCCGAAAACACCTGGTTCGAGCTGTTGATTCCGATTCCGGAGAACTGCACAAGGATCGGCGCGCGGAGGTACGGAACGTCCACCGAACCTTCGCCCGTGAGCGACGCGCCCGTCCCGCTCGCGGAAATGATCCGCATCTCGAACGCGCCGATGGTCACGGTCCGATTGACGTAATACTCGGCGCCCCTCGACGTCATCCCCGGACCTGTCGGTGCGGTCAACGAACACTCGGCACCACACTCGGCAGTCGCATCGCGATACGTGAACCGGGCGGGTTCGATCGACATCGAACTGGTCTCCGGATCGCCATCCGCATTGCGTGCAAAATCTACTCGGGCGACCCACAGGTAGGAAGAGTCCCGGGCGCCCTCAAACGTGTACTGCGTATCCGATTCCGGCGTCGCCCCGCGTGTCGTGAGCAGTTTGAATTTGTTGTCGGCCTCGACGTGTCGGATCAGGTTGGTGCTGGACGAATTCGCAAACGTTCTCTCTACAACACGGTTGGCATCGACCATGATTGCCGCAGGATCCTCGGTGCCGTCCGGAATGCGCCAGATCTGTAGGTAGATGCCCGATATGCGGGCGAGCGACACGGATTCAGAGGACTGAATCTCGAACGTCGCGGCACCACGAACGCGTGCACCGTCCTCCGGGGACGCCGCCAGGAAGTGGAGACCGGCGGGCCTGTCGCCGATGGCGACGCGCATCGGCAGGTGCGTTTCTGCCGCAACGGTTTCACTTCCACGTGTCGCGGTGAACGTGTATTCGCCGGTCAACAGACGATCCGCGCCACGCGCACGGATGTCGTCCATAAACGAAGAGGCTGTGCCGACAGTGCCTCTATCGTCGACGGTTCCACCTGCCGGCACGACCAGCGGTGTCGATCGAGGCGCGTCAAACGGCCCCAACACAAATTCGTCAGCGTCGTCGTGGAAATGCTGCCTGACCGATGTTACGGTTAGATCTGTCGATCCGACATTCTGGAAATGGAAGGTGGCGGGGTGCGAGTTTTCGGCGGCGTAGAACGTGACAGGGCGTGGCTCCTCCGTCTCGATCGTGACAAGCAGCGTCGAGTTGGTCAGAAGCGCCGCGTATTCAACAACCGCTGTCGATTCAGAGGCGCCGCGTCGCACCGTAAACAGCACGCGGACGTTGGCCCGAACATTGTCACCCCGCTCAGACAGGACGCGGTCGACCACACTTCGAACAACGCCGAAATAGCGTGAGTCTTCCACAGTCGCTCCGGCGGCAACCTCCACGGGAGTCGAGAGCGTCGAGCCGGTTGGCGCGAGCAATTCTGCCCCAGACTCATCGGATACTTCCTGACGAATCCCAACGATGGTGACTGGCTCGGCACCCTCGTTCGTGTACCGGTACGTGACATCCCGACGGTCGACGCCCGGATGAATCGTCAGCGGAAAACCACCTGGGGCATCTGCCGTGACAAGCAGCTCACTCTGTCTGACGCGGATCGGAAACTCGACGAAAGCGGTGACTGTCTCTGATGGATTGTCGACGACCCTCGCTGTGAAACGGACACGCCCCATCAATGACAAGGAAGGATCCGAGATCTCCGGTTCCCGGATGGCGAACCGCGTATCCGAATCGGTGGCTTCGGCGCCGGCGTCGACGCGAAGTGGTGTCGGCCGGGCGGCGGTTGTGTGCGGCGTATACGGATCCCCGTCCTCGTAATCGATCCACTGCTCGATACTCACAATCTCGAGGTTTGTCGTGCCCAGGTTCGTGAAGTGATACGAGACCGGGACAGACGTCTGGCTTGGGAAGAAGTTGACCGGCAGCCCTCCATCGGTCGACACCGAGACGACCAGATTCGATGGAAGGAACTGAACCGGAATCGTCGTGCTGGCTGTATGCTCCGCGCCGGAAAGATCCGTTCCAGTGAACGTCACGATGCATCGAACGCCTTCTGCACGGTCTGAATCGGCGATCGGAAGCGTAGTGGTGCTCGGCCATCCAAATTCCAACTCCCGAGACAAGGTCCCACTCGCAGGCACGGTCGCCCAGTCCGCCGGCGGCGTAGCAGTTCTCGAAATGATCTCATCGCCGGAGAAGGTGACGTACTCCTGGACGTACGAGGTAATTGTCACCGGCGAGCCCACACCGCTGGTAAACTCGTAGGTCAGCGGTACAGAGAGTCTGGAGGGCGAGAAGCGAACCGGGAAGCCCGCATCGCTCGTCGCCCTTACGGTGAAACTCTCAGGAATCGGCGCGACCGAATACAGCAACGAATAGCTGCTTCGTGCGGTGATTCTGTTGCCGAGGTCGTCGACGCCCGCGTATTCATCTTCACCTGTCAACCGCTCGTCCAGATTGCCACTCTCCGGAT
>JAGQWL010000220.1 GCA_020437385.1 Bacteroidota bacterium | reverse complement strand
GTGACGTTCGGCCGATCACTCGTCGTCGGATTGCTGATCATGCTGGTTGCAAGCGTCTGTTATGTCATTGCCTGGGAGATCGTGTACTACCTGATGCTTCCGGACTTCGCTGATCAGTACACCGCGTACGCGATGGAGAAGGCACGCGCGGCCGGTGCGACGGAAGCACAACTCGCCGCGCAGCTAAAGGAAGCCGAGCAGTTCAAGGAGATGTACAACAATCCGCTTTACAACATCGCCTTCACGTTCCTGGAGCCGCTGCCGGTCGGGCTGCTGTTCTCGCTGGTGACCGCCGGTGTCTTGAGCTGGGGGCGGAAGTGGACGGAGTGAGCAGTGGGCAGTAGGTGGGAAGAAGTTGTCAGAGGTCAGTTGTCACGTGTCAGACGTCATCCCAGCGGGTCAACCCACTATTTGATCTTCACAAAAGATGCGTTCGTGAACACTCCCGGGCCATCAACTGTTACGTAGTAAACGCCAGAGGAACGGCCGGACAAGTCGATCCGAACGTCTGTGGTCCCGGGATCGATTCGAAGATCATCGAGCACTCGAACCGTTCTGCCCAGCACGTCCGAGATTCTGATGGACACCAACGCGATCCTGAAGGATGATACTCGAATGGTGGCGAACTCCCCGGCCGGATTCGGGAACACCGAGCAGGTAACAGCTACTCGTGTCGTTTGATTGTCGTTCTCATCGCGTCTATCGACGTCAATGCTGTTGCCGGAGCGAGCAAGGACGAATAGCCCTGATTCAAGCGAGCTCGCAAGGATGATCCCGCTGTCGGAAAACACGAAGTTAGAAAACGACCCCTTACTCCCAGGTCCATTGTCGTCGGGATAGGTGTCAAACCACGCTTCCTCGACGGGATGGATCGGATCTGAGAGGTCGAAGATCCGAAGTCCAGCAGTGTTATTGGACTCGTACAACTTTCCTGAACGCACGTACAAGCTGTTCTCCCCCGCTGAAAACGTGTTGGGGAGCGTCGATGCGAGCACCGGATTGTCCAGATCCGAGACATCCCAGATTCTCGTTCCCAGAGTGTCTGGATCGTCAGGGTAATCATACTCGCGGTCCGCCTGATACAGGTACCGATGATCTTCGCTCAGTGCGACACGAAACACGTGCTGGTCGGACCGGCCGACTGTCGCAAGGAGACTCGGGTTCAGCTTATCAGTGAAATCTGAAATTGCGACGGTTGTTGAGTTGGCAATGAAACAGATTTCCCTGCCAGAATGGTCAGAGTCCGGGCCTGAATAGATGACGCAATCCGCATCCTCTGCCGCACCGGTGTCATTCGAATCGGACGTGTCAACAAAGCAACCGGCAAACGTCGGATCCTTCGGCTCGGAAACGTCTATTGCATGAAGCCCCAGTCCGCAAAGTTCGGAATCGGAACCGAGTGCGTACGCAAATCCGGATTCCTCGTTTACGACAATTTTTCTCGCGTAACCGAATCCACGATAGACCGTGTCCGGTCGAAACTGCTGAAACCCAGCCTCGACGGAGCGCAGCCTCGTAAGATCAAACACCTGCATTCCTGCCTCATATGGCTGACTAACAACAAGAGCGTGATCACGATACACCGTAATGCTACCCGACGAGGATATGTGTGCCTCCACCGGCAGCGTTCCGACCACAACAGGGTTGAGTGGGTCCGAAGTGTCAACAAAACTGATTCCGAAGTAGCGAGCGACAATCGCATATTCACGACCTGTTTCCGGGTCCCTCCATCCCCACAGATCATTGACTCGCTCACCCCGTATTCCGGCAAGTGATTGCCTCGCCACCAAAGAGATCAGGTCGACGTCACCGCACGGATATCTGTCAGCGAAACCGTTATCACAAACTCGCTTGTCGCCTACGATGTCGACGACGGAGGGCTCCAGATACAGTTCCTGAGTTTCGTTCCATTGATCATTGTTCTTCTTGAAAGCAAAGACACTGCCAGCTCCGAAGTAGCTGTTACTGCCGATGACCGCCGTGTCACCGGATAAACCTACGGCAAGTCCGAATCGGTCTATGGATCGGGTGTTGCTTCCCACCAGCGAATCGGTCAATGCCCATGCTCCCGACTCCCTCTCAAACACGTACACCTTTCCCGGGTGATCTTTCGATACGGATCCGAACGGTGTACCAATCAGCAAACTCGCTTCGTCCATTTGCATGGAATAGCTGAACCACACGCGATTGACAGCAATCGGGGACTTGAGGATAGAAGTCAACTCCCACTTGTCGCCGGACGGGTTCAGGTCGTAAACAAATGCCTGGCCATAGTTGTCGTTTCCTTCCGGATCCCCGACGACAATGGTCCCATCAGCACCCGTCACAGACGAACCAAAGGAGAGGACCTTGAACCGCGATGTCACTTCGCCGGATAACGTGTCGACTATCTGATATCCTGACGAATCTCGAAGGGCGGCAACAAACACTTGTCCTCTTCGCTCCATCGCACCCGGCGCACCGATAATAAGGTTCTTACCCGCGAAAGCCAGCGCCGACCCCAGTTCGGTGCCCGACTCTCCGCCAGAGATCACTTGTAACGGCTGCCAATCCGAAAGCTCCTCAATTAATCTAAAAACCGTGACCGCCCCGTTTCCAAATGTGCCGGCACCCGGGCTTCCTATTGCGACGACCGAATCGCTCATGGCCAGCCTGACGCCAAACGTAAGGTCTGAACTATCGGAAGAAATCAACCTCTGAAAACGCATCCAGCTTGCATTCTCAACCCACCGGTAAACGTCCACGTACCCGTTTGCCCCAACAAGGGCCCAATCGCCGGCAGGGCTCACTGTGATGGAATGACCGTATCCATCGTCCGGCTGAGGGTCCGCAGCCCTCAACTCATCGGCACTCCTCCAATTGCCGTCCTCATTCAGATCATAGACAAAGACGACACCCTCCTTGTCAGTGTTGACGCTCGGAGAAACCAGCAATGATCGACCGCCAACGAGCGCGACTTGACGACCGAAGTCCTCGTAGTCACCCGAGAGTTCTGCGAATTTCTCAAACGACTGCGCCGCCACACTGCCGGTCAGCGCGGAAAGCAGCAGCAGAATGTTTGATATTCTCGTCCAGCAGGTCATGCGTCCAACGTAACGATCCGACACGTTACTAAACGGAAAAAAGCACGTCTGTCAGGTTCTGTTCGCGTGTTTCGTGGGCTAGTTTCCGGCAGAGTGACGTTCGACGTCGCATGTTGCAGATTCGCAACGCGATCACCGAAATAGACCGCACATTTGCTTGAAAACCGTCAGCGGCATCTATTCACAAAAGTGACGATCGATACTATCCCGACCGAGTTGCAGGCGGCCAATTGCCAGATCAAGACTCACGGTCGGATGCCTGACGATCATGCTCGTGCCGAGCCATTCCCCCATTCCCCCATTCCACCATTCCCCCATTCATTCCTTCATTCCTTCATTCATTCCGCATGCGCCGCTCCTCCCGGCGCCCGGCGCGTCGGATGCCCCGTCGGAAACAGCAGCAGCAGCGGTAAGGCCAGCACGAGAATTGCCCCACTGATCAGGAATACCTTCTCGAACGAGAGCACGGCCGCCTGCCGCGCCACCATCCCGTCCATGATCCGCAGTGCCTGCTGCTGCGCCGTCGTCGCATCCGTCCCCCGGCTCATCATCGCGTTTGTGATCGAACCTAGGCGCGCGCGCGTCGCGGGATCGAAGTACGAAAGATGGCCAGCAAGCGCGGACTTCTTCTCGGCCGTGAAATGCACGAGCAGGTTCGCCATCATCGCAATGCTGAACGACCCGCCCATCTGCCGAAAAAAATTGTTGAGTCCCGTCGCCTGACCGAGATCCGAAATTTTCACCTGTGCGAGCGTGAGATTGGTCATGGGCACAAAAACGAGCCCGAGCCCAAATCCGCGAAGGATCAGCGGAATAAAAAGATCTCCCGCACCGCTCATGGCCGTCAGCTTCGACAGGTCCCACATCGACGCGCCGAAAAGCAGTGAACCGATCAGGATCAGAACACGGTTGTCGAACCTGGCGCTGAGCCGCCCAACCACGAGCATTGCACCGGCAGTCGCCAACGCGCCGGGCAGAATGATCATGCCGGTTTGCAGCGCACTCATTCCCAGAATCTGCTGCAGGAAAACCGGCAGCACGAACACCGAACCCATCAGTCCGGCACCCACAACAATTCCGAAGAGTGTGCCCGCGGTGTACTGCAGGTTCTTCAGGATCCGAAATTCGATCACCGGATTCGCGGTGGTCAGCTCCCGCCAGACGAGCATGACGGTACCCAATACACCGAGAATCAAGAGCGACAATATCAGCCCCGAATCGAACCAGTCGTAGTGCTCACCGCGCTCCAGCACAAACTGCAATGCACCAACACTGAGTACCAGAAACAGGATTCCGAGCGTATCGATCCTGGTGCTCCGCCCGTCACTCTCGTCATCGTGAACGTACGCGACGACCATCAGCGCGGCGAGTATGCCGAGCGGCACGTTGACGTAAAAGATCCAGGGCCAGGAGTAGTTGTCCGTAATCCACCCGCCGAGTGTCGGGCCAAGCGTCGGACCCACCATGATTCCGAGTCCGAAGAATGCCATCGCCGTCCCAGTTTCCTCTCGCGGAAAAGACGAATACAGAATTGCCTGTGACGTTGCCATCAGAGCGCCGCCTCCGATGCCCTGAACGATTCGCCAGAGGACCAGCGCCTCCAACGACCGTGCGGTACCGCAAAGAAACGACGCGGCCGTAAAGAGGAGAATGCTGCCCGCGAAGTAGCGTTTCCGACCGAATACGTTTGCAAGCCATCCGGTCATCGGAATGATGATCACGCTCGCGATGATGTACGTCGTCGAAACAAGCGAGATTTCATCCAGCGAAACGCCGAGCGTTCCCATCATCGTCGGGATGGCAACGTTGACGATCGACGAATCGACGACCTGCAGCATCGCCGCCAGCGAAACCGCAGCGGCAATGATGTATCGGTTCTTGTAACGATCCTCGTTCAGCAACTCTACAGGAGCCGTTGCGGCGATTACATTGGCCACGTCACTTACCTGTCTTGACGTGAACCGTCGTCGATAGTCCCGGCTTCAGCGGAAGCTCCTCCCCACAGCCTTCCGAAATTCCGATCCGCACAGGGACACGCTGAACAACCTTCGTGAAGTTGCCGGTTGCGTTGTCCGGAGGCAGCAGCGCGAAGCGTGCACCGGTTGCCGGACTCAAACTTTCCACGCGGCCGTGGGCAGTGCAGTCTGGATACGCATCCACCTCGATGTCCACCGGCTGATCGATACGGAGGCGGTCGAGGTCCGTCTCCTTGAAGTTTGCGGTGATCCACACGCTCGTGTCCGCGACGATTGCCATAATTGGCTGTCCGGGTTGGAGCAGCTGACCTGTTTCGATCTGGCGTCTGGCGATCGTCCCGGATGCCGGCGCCGCGATGTGGGCGTACGCAAGCTGCTGCTCCGCCAGCCGATCGGCAGCCTGCGCGGTCTCGAGTCGCGCGTCCGCCAGCCGCATCGATGACTCGGCCTGGGAGACACCGGCTGCTGCTGCAGCAACCTGCTGTTCGAGCACCCGAACGCGTGCACGCGCCGTCTCGAGATCCGTTGCAACTTCGTCGAGCTTCTGCTCCGACACGATCTGCTCCTCGGCCAGCGCCTTCTGGCGAACGAGGTCACGCTCCGTACGGTCAGCCGTGGCTCGTGCCGCGGTGAGTTGCGCCTGAAGTGCATCCTTCTGACGCTGGGCGCTGAGTTTCTGAACGCGACTACCGGTCGAAGCCGTCTCTTGCGCAGCGGCAAGCTCAGCCTTCGCCGTTGCGAGTCTATCGCGAAGCTCCGCATCGTCGAGATCGACAAGCGATTGACCAGCCGTAACCTTCGTATTCTCATCGACATGAATTGAAGCGACATATCCACCAACTTTCGCGAGAACCGGTACGATTCGTCCGTCGACCTGCGCATCGTCTGTTGAAACGTAGTTGCGTGAGTAGATCCACGCACGCACGCCCCATGTGACGCCGAGGATCGCGCCGACTCCTACTACGGCAATCAGCACCATCCGCCGAAGGGTCCCGGAACCGGATGCTCGCCGCGCACTACCGTTGTGCTGGACCTTGCCGGGTCTAACATCGGTCGGTTCTGTTGTGGTCTGTTCCATTTAATTGTATTGCCGAAATTGTATTGCTGATCCTTGTTCGATTCGTCCGACAAGCGTCGGATCAATCCTGTGTAAGTAGTCCGCGAATTGCAGCAAGCCGCACTTCGGCGGACACGACCGAGGTTTTCGCATTGACAAGCCCGATACGCGCACTGCTGAGTCCGAGGGCTGCCGTGACGACATCCGAGTTTCCGCTCGCTCCGGTTTCGAATCGGCGCTGCGCCTGACGCACCTCCTCATCGGCAAGGTCCATGCGCACCTTTGCGGCGTCGACCTGGTCCAAGGCCGCTTCAAGATCGAGTACGGCACGTCGCAGCGAGAAGTGGATGTCGTCCTGCAGGTCGCTCATCATCGCGCGCTCGGTCGCGAGCCGCGCCTCCTGCTCCCGAATGCGATGCCGCAGCACGCCGCCGTCGAAAACGGGGATACCGAGGCTCACTGAAAAATTCCAGGTGTTGAGCGGATAGCGGGGGTTCTTGCCGATCCACCCATCCGATGCTGCGACCCGCAGGGCCGGCAGACGCTCCGCCTTCGTCGCGTCAATCTGCTTTCGGATGAGGTTCTGTCGCTGTTCGGCCGCGGCGATATCGGCTCGACGATCAACAGCGTCAGCGAAGAGTGCCGTCGTGTCCGCAAGGAGTCCTGCCGCAACGCCCGTGTTGACGCCCGCGCCCGCCGCACCTGCCGCCGTCCCCGGCACATTATCCGCCGTGTTCTCGATTGACTGGAGGCGGATTGCCGCATCGGGCGACAGTCCGCACGCCTGTTGCAGGCGGAGCATCGCCTGGTCCTCCGCATTGGCGGCTCCGACCAGCTCCGCAGATACGGCTGCGAGGCGCGCCTCTGCACGGGTGACGTCGAGGCGAACTCCAACGCCCGCGTCCAACTGGCTCGCCGCGATCCGCAGGAGGTCGGTGGCCAGTGCGCGATCATCCGTAATGGCGGTGACGCGGGCATGCGCCCGCAGCGCTTCAATGTACGCGGCAGCAGCCACGGCCGCGGCCCGTTCAGACGCGGCGGCTTTCGCGGCGCGGGCTGCCTCAACGCCCGAATCCGCGGCGGCTATTCTGCGCCGCTCGGCGATGTTGAGCAGATCAGCCTCCAATCGGATGCGAGCGTCAACAGCATACACCGGACCTTCTACCTGGCCGTTCGGATCGAACAGCGGCGGCGTGTCCGGAGCCGTCGGAAAGTCGATGCCGAACTCCGCCGTATTGAACGTCCGTCCGGTTTCCGAGAGAGACGCCGACAAGCGCGGATAGAGGCCGGAGCGCTGCGCGGCGGCGCGGGCCGCTTCCGTTTCGATACGGTACGTTTCGGCTTCGGCGCCCGGATGAAAAGCCGCCGCCAGGCGTACCGCTTCGCGCAGTGTCAGATCGAGCGAATCAGCAAGAGCCGTCTCTCGTTCGGGAGGAATCGTGATAGACTGGGCCGTCGATGACACGGTGTGCCCAAGGCTTAGAAGGACCGCGAGCGCAAGGACGCGCCATCGGAATAAACTCATCAATTGGGCTCGCCTGCCTGGAGGCGGATTGCGTTGAAAAAGAATTCAGCAACGTCGCCGCGCACCTGTTCCTCTGTGCGATCCGACGCGTGCGGAAAGAGATCGGGGCGGGCCATCCACGTTGCATGTTTGATACAGAGGGCCATGAGCATGCGTGCGGTCACGTCCGGATCGGCTGTTCGAAATTCTCCGTTTTCGATTCCGGCGCGGATCAGATCCGCGATAAACGACGAAACCTGCCCGGCAATCTCCGTGCTGTAGAAGCGCATCAGGTCCGGAAAGTTGTGGAGTTCCGCGTAGACGAGCCGGTAGACAATTTCGAATCGTTTGGATCGCAGGAGCTGCCAGAAGGACGGCAGCAGACCGCGGATTCGCTCCTCCGCCGTCGCGCCGACGGCCGCCTCGTTGAGGGTAGCCACTGCGTCGGCGATTGTCCGCTGGACGACGGACCGGAAGAGGTCGTCTTTAGTGTCGAAATAGAGGTAGACGGTGCCCTTTGATACGTTGGCGCGGCGGGCGATGTCGGACATCCGGGCGCCGGCGAGTCCGCGTGCGCCGAATTCCTCCAGCGCGGCGTCGAGTATTTCGTCGGGTCGCTCTGCGGGTCTTCGGCGTTGGGGTTCAGCGACTTGGCTCATCTCTATGGCTATCTACTAACTGACCAGTCAGTCAGTAGTACCGCGGGTCCATTGCGTGGTTCCCGTGTCGCAGAATCGCGGAATCTTCGATTCCGCGGAAGCGAGGAAGATAGGAGGGCGTCGCGGCTCGATCACAGCTTCCTATGAGGTCCCGAGGGTTGATGCTCTGCGTCGAGGGAACCTCTGTGGCACGGGATGACAT
>JAGQWL010000219.1 GCA_020437385.1 Bacteroidota bacterium | reverse complement strand
CTGTGCAATTACAGTAGCGGCGACGGGGCACCTCGTTTGTGCTAGCGGTTGGTTCGGAGATCTTGCTTTTTATTAGCGACAGACGTGTATATCGAGTAGGAGTAGACGTTATCGGATTTCGAATGATTGCTTCCGGCATACGATACCTCACGGTTGCTTGCGCGGCGATGTTGCCATTTGGCAACGTGCTGGCGCAGTCGACGCCGGACTGCGGGAGGGGTGTGTCGGAGGTTTTCCTGGATGCTGGGAATGCGCGAGCGCGCCTGGCTAACAACGGAACACTATTCTTGGGCGGTACTCAGAACCCGGGGTACACAATTCCGTGGCAACCGCAGCACAGTGTTGTCGGACCTGAACTTTTCGTGAGCGTCGGACTGTGGTTTGGCGGGATGGTCGATGGCGAACTGGCCATGAACAGGGGGACCTACCTGAGCGGCGATTTTCGGCCTGGAATCCTGGACGAAAATGGAGAGCCCCCGGCGGACTGCAATGCATTCGATCGCATCTATCGAATTAGTCGAGACGATGTTGAGGAGTACGATCGATCGGGGTCTGCAACGGCGGATCTTCGCGATTGGCCGGCCCATCTCGGCGCACCCGTGATCGACGGAGACGGACAACCCGACAACTACAGTTTGTCCGGCGGCGACAGGCCGGACATGTCCGGCGATCAGATGGCCTGGTGGGTCATGCAGGACCGGGGATCGCCGCATCCGGATGTTGTTCCGCATCCTGGTTTGGAAGTACGGTCATCCGCGTTTGCGTTTGACGAATACGGTGACATCGGCAACACGACGTTCTATCGATTCAACCTGAGCTATCGCGGCGAAAGTCCGATAACAGACGCGCATTTCGGGCTATATGCCGACGTCGATCTTGGGTACGCACTTGATGACTACATCGGTTCTGACAGTGCCCGTGGGCTCGCGTATTTCTACAACGCCGATAACCTGGACGAGGAGGATGGCTATGGCGTGTCGCCGCCTGCGATGGGTCTCGACTTCCTGCGCGCGCCGGGTTCGACCAGTACAAATTCGATTTCGTCGATTATCGAGTACAGGGGCCTTTGTGCGAGTCCGCTGAATTGCGACCTGAGGGAAGAATCTGAATGGGAATACAGTTACGGGATGATGCTGGGTCAGTGGCCGTCTTACCTTGGCGACATCTGTGTCGGGGGCAACGGCCGGTCGGATTCTGACGTTCCGTGCGAAGGCACAACGCGATTCATCTACTCTGGCGACCCGGTCGGCGGCAGTGGCTGGAGCGAAGTGAACGTCGACGGAAAAGGCGCAACGAACGAGCCCGGCGACCGCAGGCTGGTGATTTCGACCGGACCCTTTGACATGAATCCCGGCGACACGAAGGAGGTTGTGGTGGCGGTCATCTGGGCGCGAGGAGCGAACAATCTTGATTCGGTGACGGAAATCAAGAAGGCATCGGTCGCTGTTCAGCGGGCGTTCGATGCGGATTTCGAACAGCCGGTCCGAATGCCGGCACCCAGCCTGGCGGCAGTCGATTCGTCGGATGTTCTGGTGCTTGACTGGTCGCCGATAGTTAATGGTTCGGACATCGAAGCCATGGAAATCTTCAGTCCGTCGGCGGCGGGTCCCGACTCGACCTACAGTTTCGAAGGGTATGACGTCTTCCAGTTCGCATCGGCGGCGTTCGATACGGCTTCTGCGACGCGGATTGCCACTTATGACATCGACAATGGCATTGGAACCGTTGTTGACTATCGCAGCAACCTTCTATCATACGTCAGCGCAACCGGATCGGACACGGGGGTTCGGCATCGCCATGTTGTCGAGGGCCTGAATCCGTACACCGAGTACTACTTCGGCGTCCAGCCGTACGCGCACAATGGCGACACAGACGCGGGCAGGATCCTCCGTGGCGAGATGGCGACGATCGCCGTCGTACCGACGGGAATAGACGAGACGTTCTCGCTCGAAGATGTCGGCATCGTGCCGAATCCCTACAAGGGGGCGTCCGATTACGAGGTTGTGACCGAAGCGAACCTCGTTCGCTTCACCGGCATGGCGGAGCGTGCGACGGTTCGCGTGTTCACGCTAAGCGGCGCGCTGGTGACGACAATGCAGAAGGACAGCCCCGAGCGCTATTTCGAGTGGGACCTGACGAACGAGTATGGTCGCAAGATCGGAAGCGGCGTGTATCTGGTACAGATCGACGTACCTGGCGTCGGAAGCCGGGTGCTGAAGTTCGGTGTTGTGCGGCGGGGTGGAGCCGCTGTGCTGAACTAGCTTCGATGGTCCGTTCGGTCAACCAGAGACGCCCGCCTCAACCTTCGCCTTCATGTCCGCCGCGATGGCTTTCGCGTGGTGCCTCCCGTTCTCGATGAACCAGCGACTCGTGTTGCGTCCGCCGCAGACCGTGCCGGCCATGTAAACACCGGGCCGGCTCGTTTCATTGGTCTCCGCATCGAGAAGGGGCGTCTTCGCGGGATCATCCGCAAATCCGATCCCCATGCGTTCGAGCAAGGTGAAGTCGGGCAGGTAGCCCGTCAACGCAAACACGACATCGGCGTGGACGGATTGGCTGCTTCCGTCGACGAGGAAATGAACGTGGTCCGCATCGATCGATTCGATTGATACGTTGAAGTGTGCCTTGATCTCTCCGCCCTTGATCCGGTTCTCGAGGTCCGGCTTGATCCAGTACTTCACGCTGTCCGACACGGCCGGCCCGCGAACCAGCAGGGTCACGCGCGCGCCGTAACGGTAACACTCCAGCGCGGCCTTTGCCGCCGAGTTCTTCGCGCCGATGATCACGACGTCCTGCATCGCGTACCCGAACGGCTCCTTGTAGTAGTGCGATACGTGCGGCAGCTCTTCGCCGGGCACGTTCAACAGATTTGGCAGATCGAAGAATCCCGTCGCGACGATGACAAACGCAGATTCGAAATCGCCGCGATCCGTTTCGACGCGAAACGAACCGGATTCCCCGGAGAGCCCGGTGACCCGGTGGTGCAGCCGCACGTCGAGATCTTCAGCCGCGGCCACGCTCCGATAGTAGTCGATGCCGTCTTCGCGCAGCGGCTTGTAGCGCAGGGTGGGGAAGGGGTAGTCGCCAATCTCGAGGAGCTGCGGGGTCGAGAAAAACTGCATGTTCGTCGGATAACCGATCAGCGAGTTAACGAGCGAACCCTTCTCCAGCACGACAAGATCGG
>JAGQWL010000218.1 GCA_020437385.1 Bacteroidota bacterium | reverse complement strand
TGAATCCTATCGATCAATCAACCCTCAACTCTTGACAAAACCATAGACTTCCTACTTTCCTTTCGTAGATTCCCAGATTCTGCGATCTCTTCCATCGCATCCAGAACGCACGCGCGATAGTACTCCGCGAGCCGCAGCTTCAGCGTTCCGCGCTTCGCCGGCAGCGAGTTCCGCACCTGCTCGTCCGGATCGCCGAAGAAACAGACCGCATCGGTCGGCGCTCCCGTCGGACGGCCGATGCGACGCGGACGCGCATCAGCCGGCCAGAGCGCGAGTGCATGGTTGAATCCGCATGACCATCGGGCGATCGGTGCATCCGCATTAAGGTTGTCGATCGTGTTCGGCAGGAAGTACACATTCCGCGGAAGCCGCCAGCGTCCGGATGCCGCGGCCGGGAGGAAGGCGCGAAACAACGCGGACAGGTCATCCGCCGCTTCCCATCCGTTGTCGTCATCGATCGAGAGATCATCGGACGGTGAGTCACCGACTTGACGGTCGCTCGAATTGAGATGCTCGTAAATCAGCGCGAGCGAATCGCCGAAGAGGAATGGAAGCCACTCATCCGTTGAGATCGTGCGGGGTGCGTTGAGAATTCCGAAGAAGTAGCCCTGGATGAATTCGAACGCACGCGAGTTGCGGAGCGTCGTTTGTTCGATCAGGGACTTCAGGTGCGGGTACGTGTAGTCGGTCGCGGGGATCGCAACCTCGGGATCGCTTGTCATGGTTTCGCTCGGCAGTATGAAGGTTAATGGTAGCGTGAATGAGACGACGAGCGGAGCGTGCATCGTAGCGCGTGGATCGTGCATCACACCGTGCCTGACACCACGCATCACACCGTGCCTGACACCGTGCCTCACACCGTACATTGCATCTCGCTTCGTATTGCGCATCACACCTCTTCCTGTACCTCGTCTCACATCTCGCCTCGTATCGCCTGTGTCGAAATGATAGCGGACGTGCCTGAGCCAAGCCTCATGATCATATTCACAACTTTTGTTCGAAGCGTTGTTTCAGGGAAGTGTTTCGGTAAGCTTCTTCCTCGAAGCGGGTCGCCGAATTCCTTGTATGAAGCGTTTCCCGGAACGCGACAGGTGAAGCGTGGTGTCGAACGATGTCGGATAGATTCCTGGGAACAGAGTTTCGAAGAAGTCTTTCACAAAAGGATCGTGGTGAACACGTTCCAGGAAAGATTTCCGCGCACCCGAGCATCCATATCGTCACGGCCGAAACGCTGCGAAAATCCGTCAGGAGGTGAGGGATTTTCACCGGGAACGCGCGAATGCAGCACGATAAGGTTGCCCCCCCGGCCTTTTCATCGATGCTTCGTAGCTGGAGCCCTGGTTTGCTCGGGTCGCATCCGCGAGGGCCACGATTCCACGATTCCACGATTCTGCGAGTCCACGATTCCACGATTCCACGATTCCACGATTCCTGATGATCTGACAAGTGACATCTGTCTTCTGACAACTTCGCGAAGCGACCGACCTCGGCCCAATCCTATCTTCTTATCTTCCTATCTTCCTCGATTCCGCGCGATCGAAGATCGCGCGACCTACATGAAGTACCGCCTCGCCAAACTATCCGCCCTCGCCGCCCTCGCCCTGCTATCCGCCTGTCGCACACCGGGCAGCGGCAGCACGGAGTCCGGCGCGCCCGTCTACCGCAACCTCGGGAGCGACGCGACCTATGTCGGCAAGGAGGTGTGCAGGGGCTGCCACGCCACGCAGTACGACACGTTCATCAAGGCGGAGATGGGCCGGTCCTTTGCGAAGGCGACACTTGCGAACAGCGCGGCGGATTTCGAGAACGCGAAACCCGTTTATGATCGCTTCGCGGATCTGACGTACCTGCCGTTCGCCGTCGGCGATTCGATGTACCTGATGGAGTACCGCGTCGTCGGGCGCGACACCGTTCACAAGCGGATCGAGAAGATCGACTACATCGTCGGATCCGGACAGCACACGAACTCGCACATCATGGAGGAGAACGGCTACCTGTATCAGGTGCCGCTCACGTGGTACGCGCAGGACCGTCGGTGGGACCTTCCGCCGGGATTCGCGGGCGGCAACAACTCGCGGTTCAGTCGGCCGATTCCGCTGCAATGCATGACGTGCCACAACGGTTTTCCGAAGTTCGTCGAGGGATCCGAGAACCGGTACACGAAGGTGCAGGAAGGCATCGACTGCGAGCGCTGCCACGGACCCGGTTCGATCCACGTCGCGGAGATTGCGGCCGGCCGCATCGTGAACACGGCGGACAGCATCGACTACTCGATCGTCAATCCGGCGAAGCTGCCGATCGATCGGCAGTTCGACATCTGCCAGGACTGCCACATGCAGGGCGTGACCGTGTACAAGGAGGGCAAGACGCCGTTCGACTTCCGCCCCGGTCGCACGCTATCGGATGTGCAGAACACGTTCTGGCCCCGGTACGCGGATAGCGTGCAGGCGTTCAAGATGGCGTCGCATCCGGATCGACTGAAGATGAGCTCGTGTTTTCAGGCGTCCCACGCGAATCCGGATGACTACCAGCCGCTCACGTGCATCACGTGTCACAATCCGCATGTCGGCGTGAAGGAGATCACGACGGCGACTTACAACGCGGCCTGTGAGTCGTGTCACAGCGAGAAGATTCAAGCCGCTTCTCCGACACAGACTGTAGATCCGACAGGCTCGAGCGATCAATCGGGGGCATTGGCCTCAGCGAACGACTCGACTTCGCGGCAACACGCGCCGACTGTCAAGCAGACGCTCTGCACCGAGACGGAATCGGCACGCGCCGCGGTCGGCGACAACTGCATCTCGTGCCACATGCCGACGTCCGGTTCATCCGACATTCCGCATATCAAGATCACGGATCACTACATCCGCCGTCCGGACAAGGGCGAGCATGCGGTTGTACGACCGAATGATCTCGGCAGGCACGGGCAGTTCTACGGACTCGCCGGACTGATCGATGATTCACCGTCGGCGTCTGATCTCGCCGAAGGTTTCCTCGCCTACTACGAGCAGGTCACGAACAACCCGGCGTTCCTGGATTCCGCGATTGTGTTCATCGAGAAGGCGCAGGCGGATCACTCACAATCGGATCAATCGGATGCGGGCCGATCGACCGTCGAGCTGGCGCGGCTCTGGATCTGGGCGTGGTACTGGAAGCAGGACTACCAGGCCATCGCGAACCTTGCGCCGACGCTCGACGAGCAATCCGTAGCGGATGCCTGGACGTGGTTCCGAATCGGGAAGGCGTTCGATTCGCTCGGGCGGACGGCCGAGGCTGTTCACTACCTCGAGCTCGCGATTGATCGCTCGCCGCAGCAACTCCGATTCATGAACGAGCTTGCGGCTGCCTACGAACACAACGGCCAGCCCAACGAGGCGGTCGCGACCTACAACTACATACTCGAGCAGAATCCGAAATTCGAGATCGCCTACAACGATCGCGGCTATACTTGGCTGGTTCTGGGAGATTTCCAGAAGGCCGAGTCGGACTTCGTTGTCGCCTTGGACCTCGACCCGAACGGAGCGATGCCGCTGGCGAACCTCGCGTCGCTGTATTACAACACGGGCAGGGCGGATGAAGCGCGTCCGCTTGTTCGTCGGCTGCTAGCGATGGATCCGGGCAATCCGGATTACCTGAGGTTGTGGAACGCTCTTCCGAGCGAATAATTTCATTCCGAGCCGTTGCGGCTTCCACGAAGCACAGCAACAACCCTCGGGAACCCATAGGATCGCGTCCTCGAGCTGCAACGTTGTCGCCGGCGAATAGGCGATGTCAACCCGAGCCGCTCCTTCGCGAAGTTGAGAGTTGTGAGTTGTGAGAGGAGCGTTGAGTGGCACCCAGATCAATCCACGAGTCGGACTCTCCTGGCCTCGTATTATCTCACCGCCTGCCAAGTCCCGGTCATCGGCTTGTCTGAACCATCAACGGCGCACTCGACGGATCCCTCCATCCGCATATGTTGGTGTTTGAACTCACCCGTATAGGTGCATTTCTCAGCTACGAAGCGGAGTTGGTCCCCCGTCACATTTCCGTCGGTTACTTGTCCGCTAGTCGAATTGTCAACCGGAACGTTTCGGACAATGCACGTGCCTTCCTGACGCATTGTGCCGTCAAATGAATCGCCGAGCTGCCAGAGTTCGATCGTACCTGAAGCAGAACAGCGAAGCCGACTCGCTCCGGAATCCATCGACTCGATGAAACGCCATTGACCGGATGCATTTCGTGACGGTTCCTCATTGTCGAGAAGATCCTGTTTCGAGAAGGGTTTCAGTAGGCGCTCCCACGATGTTCGCATTAGGTTGTACTCGTTGGGACACGTGCGCGCTCTTTCTGCGGGAAGCGACGAAAGTTGCGCGACAAATGCTCGTCCTGGAGGATCGGCGCCATAGGTCCAACACAGTATGTTGAAATATCGTTGTGGGCCTAGTCCATGCTGATCCGAAAAGGCACCTAGCGGAACGAGTTGGTTTCTGCTATTTCCAGGATTCCATAGCCGCGCGGCCCACAACGCCAAAACGGGTTCGGAACTCATAACATATGCAGCAAACTGATCCGCGGCGTCTTCCTCCTGTCCAAGCAAGGGTAGCTCCAGAACACTAATTAGCGAGTGTCCCATTTCATGTAGAAGCACAAAAAGCGTCTCAGAAAGGAAAGCAATGCCTGCCTGATTTTCGTCTAGTTTCAACCCGCGAATCTCGCCAGCCATTAACGCCAGGAGCTCTGTGCACAAGACGATTGTGTCTACGTTGTTTGCTGCGCGAGGTACGAAGAAGGCATTTTGTACTTGACACGCACCGGATGTGATCTCGACGGGCCGCGGTAGCGAAATGTGCTCGTTGATTGAAGTGGCTACGGATTCGACAATGGGCTTTATGAGAGCCGAATACTCATCGTCGGGGAGCTTGGTCGATAGCTGGAATTGACCATTGGCATGCGGAACTACGACCGCGGATGCCAAAACTAGAATCGACGTAGTGACGAGCTTCATTCGGGTCGGCCTCTGAAATCGATGGTGCGGACAGTTGGACATGCGCGCGGACGTAGACAGAATAAATGTCGACGAAATTTCCCCAATATCAACTTATTCGCGAATATGTTATCTAGCGGCTACACGAGTACGCAGTGGGAGAGCCCGTCGCCTGCACCGATGTCCTAGCAACGAATGTCCAACGACCGTCAAATCCGCTTGGCAGCCTTCGACTGGCTCGAGGAGCAAGTCGCTCTTAAAGGCGACGTCCTGCCACGCGATCTGCTCGCGAAGGGGTTCGACTTCAATGGCCAGCAAATTCGATTTGTGTCTCCTCAGGGGATTTTCAAACCGGAGGCGATGGAGTATCCGCTGTCAATCACCACGGTCTTCGGCGGACCTTACGACGACTCTTTCGACGACGACGGTCTGCTGTCGTACCGATATCGCGGGACCGATCCGAATCATCGAGACAATCGAGGTCTGGACTACGCGATGTTGAATAGTCTGCCGCTGGTCTACCTTCACGGTGTTGCAAAGGGTAGGTACCTGGCTGTGTGGCCGGTCTACATTGTCGGATCGGATCCTTCCAATTTGACATTCACAGTTGCGGTAGACGACAAGCGCACGATTCTCCGACCGGAGAACATATCCGCCGAGGATCGTTCAGCACCGCGCAAATACATCACCGCCGTGGTTCGGCAACGACTCCATCAGCGGGGCTTTCGGGAACGTGTGTTGCGTGCCTACTCTGAGCAATGCGCAGTATGCAAACTGAAGCATTCGGAGTTGCTGGATGCTGCACACATCATCGGTGATTCCGAGGAACGCGGCGATCCGGTCGTCACCAACGGCATTTCTCTTTGCAAGCTACATCATGCGGCGTTCGACAAGTTCTTCATCGGCATCACGCCTGACTATGAAGTACACGTGCGAGAAGACATTCTCAACGAATCGGATGGTCCGATGCTTCAACATGGCCTGAAGGAGCGTCACGGACAAAGATTGATCGTTCCAAGATCGATCGCGAGTCGTCCGGATCGGGAACGGCTTGAGGTTCGGTACAAACGATTCCGGGCGGCCCAGTAGCCTCTCCC
>JAGQWL010000217.1 GCA_020437385.1 Bacteroidota bacterium | reverse complement strand
TACAGTGATGTTTCATCCGCCCAGAACGTGATTTTCTTCAAGGGAATTGCCTCCGAGGTACAGTCGCTCGCAAGCTGGGGCTGGTACGACACAATGCTGGTCCTCGACAAGGGCAAACGGCGTCTGGACGGTTCGCCCTCGCCCGGGCGGCGCGCAATCATGCCGCTCGGTCCTGACAATTTCGAGTTCTCCCGTCTGCACGAGACGGGGACGGAAATGTGGAGGAGCGCGCTGAAGTGGGCAGCGGAATGAGGACGGCGCGGTAGTCAATTGAATCGCGTCGCTCCACGCGAGTGATCGAATCATGCGGGGCGCAAGGTGTCGGGGGACGCCTTGCGCCTTTGCGTTTTCGAGTACCTGATCCGCCGCCGCCCGATCAAAGGGCATCGATCATCGACGCCAGGCTTTCGCGATAGGTCACACCAACAGGGATCTCCCTTTCTGCAACAACCACGGAGTTGGCGTTGATTCTGGAGACCTCGTCGAACCGCACTGTAAACGAGCGGTGGACCCGAACGAAGGAGTCCACGGGCAGTTTTTCCAGAATCGCCTTCATCGTCGAGTGTACGAAGTAGGAGCGTTCGCGCGTGTGGATGGTCAGGTAGTCCTTCTGCGCTTCGATGAGTTGAATCTTTGAAAGCAAGATTCGCTGCAGGGAGCCGTCGACCTTGACGAAGATGCTTGAATTGTCGCTTCCCAGCTGTTGGATGTCTGGATTCGACGTCGCGACTCGACGAACGACGCGATCGACGGCGAGCTGAAAACGTTCGATCGACACGGGCTTGATCAGAAAATCGACCGTTCCGATTTCAAACGCGTCAGGTGCGTAGTCTCGATTACCGGTCGTAATCACGATTGCCGTGTCCTCGGCGACCATTGAGGCCAGCTCCAGTCCGGACATACCCGGCATTTGCACGTCGAGAAGGAGAAAGTCGACGTGTTCACTTGACAGGAAGACCGCCGCCGACATCGCATCGACGAACTCGCCGACGACGTTTAATCCGCATCGCTCACAATAGTCGCTTAACAGCATGCGTGCGATTGGATCGTCGTCAACGATGGCTGTGCGTAGCGGCTTTATCGGAATTCGACTACTCATTGTATGCTTCAAGTTCTGTTACGACGCGGCCGATCAGCTCGACAGCCTCCGCCACCGACTCACGTGCATAGGACGGATCGTTTTCCAGCGCAGACTTCTTGCAGAGTCTCTCCAGAAGGGCCGCGAGGCTGGACGCTCCGAGAATCGCCGCCGATGATCGATTCTTGTGCGCCGCGAATGCCACCGATTCCCAGTCGTCGGCAAGAAGCGCACGTTCCATCTTTGTCCGGGCCTCCCGGATCGTGCGGATGAACGTTTCGATCATTCGCTGCTTGAGGTCTTCGTTACCGTTCGTGTTTTTGTCGACGAGGTCCCAGTTTATCGGGCGAGAGGATTGCGCTGAGTCTCCCGGGTAATCATCAACCCTGTCGTCGAGGAACAGCGAGATCGTGCGTGCCAGAACCGCGGGGTCGAACGGCTTCATCAGAAAATCGTCCATTCCGATTTCCATGAGTTCGTCACGATCATCCTCCAACGTCGATGCGGTCAGTGCGATAATCGGTAGCTGTGCCGACGAGATGCCGAGTTGCTTCCGTATGCGAATGGTTGCGTCTCGGCCGTCCATGTTCGGCATTCTCATGTCCATCAAGACGACGTCGTACCGGATGTGGTTGACCTGGTTGACAGCCTCAAGTCCGTCATGGGCAAAGTCGACCTCGGCCCCCCAGAGGCGGAGAAGGTCGCCGACGACGAGTCGATTCATCTCGTTGTCTTCGACGACAAGAACGCGTCGCCCGTGGAGGTTCAGATGCTTCTCAAGTACGGGATCGTCAGCGGCCGTACTGACGGGGCCCGAATACGCACGGAAGGGCAGGACCACTTTGAATGACGTTCCAACGCCTTCCGTACTGTCCACCGTAACCGTGCCGCCCTGCATTTCCACGAGTTCGGATACGATCGCGAGCCCGAGACCGGTGCCTCCGACATTCTGCACGGCCTCACTCGCGACTTGCCCGAAGCTTTCGAATATCAGTTTCTGTTTGTCTTCCGGAATCCCGATTCCAGTGTCCACGACGGACAGCGCGATCGTGGAGGTCTTTTCGGAATCGTCGAGCGTCTCTAATGTGACGGTTACGCCGCCTGTCGACGTGAACTTGATGGCATTGGAGAGCAGGTTGGTCAGTATCTGATTGAATCGAGCCGGGTCTCCGATGACCTTGCCCGGGAGTGTGTCGTCGACGAAGAGTTTGAGCTTCAGTCCCTTCTGTTCAGCGTGGTAGGACAATGCCGTTATGGCGTCTCGAACGATCTGCGCCGGCGCCATTGGTACATAGTTGAGCGACAGCTTCCCGGACTCGATTTTTGCGATATCCAGCAGGTCGTTGATCAATGCAAGCAGGTTGTCCGCCGAGATTTTGACCGCTTCGAGGTAGGACTTCTGCTGGGCATCCAGCGACGTATGCTGCAGCAGTGTTGTCATGCCAATCACCGCATTGAGCGGTGTTCGCATCTCGTGGCTCATGTTTGCGAGGAATCGCTCCTTTGTTCGAGCGGAATCAGCCGCCTTTTCCATCGCTTCCCGGAGTTTGGCTTCCGATTCCTTCCTGACGGAGATGTCCCGTATGTAGTCGGTGGAGATCTTCGAGTCTTCGAGGTCGATCGAGTGAATCGCACGTTCAATCGGGAATTCCTCGCCATT
>JAGQWL010000216.1 GCA_020437385.1 Bacteroidota bacterium | reverse complement strand
TCGTTATTAGCAAGGATGTGTAGCGCAGCAGCATCACTGTCACCGTCGTCGTCAAAATCAGCCCATCTCGTCTCCGCACGTATTTGCGGTGCTGGTATACTTGATGCGGGCGACCCATCAGACGCTAAACGGATCTGGCCTTCTTGGGCGTAGTCTAGATCGCCGTCGCCGTCAAAATCCACGAAGGACCCGTTGCCCAACAATGGTTCCTGCTCGTGCACGTATGCCTTGTCAACGTGTCGAATAAGTAGACCACTCGCGGTGAGATCAATGTCGCCGTCCTCATCGATGTCGCCGGCCGCAAATAGCCGGTTCGTATCACTGTATGCGGCGTACTCAAAGGTTGTGTCGCGATTTATCAGTTGCGCAGCGGCATCCGGAAGGATATCCAGCCAGCCGTCGGGTTGTAGATCGGCTAGCACTACGTCGGACGAGGCGGTATAGTTCAGTACGGGACGGCCGACGGAAAAGTCGCCAGAATCGTTTGTGTACACTCGAATTCGGTCGGTGTCTGCGATCAAGACGTCAAGGTCTCCGTCATTGTCCATATCGGCCCAATTGACTGGCCCGTTTATTATCGCCGACGCACGCCACACCTCGACAAACGACAAGTCGTCATTGCGATAGATCACGGCGTCAGATGCTTTGGGGGACGTGTTCTCGACAAGCGCCAAAAGATCAAGATCGCCGTCGTCGTCGTAATCAGCCCATGACATGGCGACTTCGTCGTACGAGGGCAGTGAAAGCTCGCTCTTCACGAACTCTCGAGTGTCGACAGGTCGCACTTCCATTTCCCGGTTTGAACTCAGGGCGTACGATGATTCAGCAGTTTGAGCGTTCGTTCTCACGGCACCGATTACCGCTGTGAGAACAAGGAGGCTAGCGATCGCGCTAGCCCTACTTGTACCGCAATTCGATCGCGTCCTCACGGGATATCGGTCCCGTCGGCCTACCAGCGCTACTGCCTCCTTCATGCGCGGGTCCTCGTCTTATTAAGTACTTGATTCTGTCTTGAAACCGATTGGTCGACGCTACTTCGCTCATTCGCTACTCGTAGCTGATCAGCTCATTAATTTCCGCCAGCGTCGACAGGTACCGCGGATCTCCCGGTACAAACTTCAACGCTTCCATTACTTGTTTGCGCGCGGTTCGGTTTCTTCGTGCGCGGACACTTGCCATCGCATTCTGGTGCCAGGTCTGTGCGATCGCCTCTCGAATCTGATGATGCGTACTGTCAATCGCAAACCCCTCCATTAGAAGCGATCGAGTGGAGTCCGGGTCACTCGTGTAGATACCGGACTGCCGGATACACGTCAACAGGACCCCGATAAATGTCTCCCTCTGCCGAGGGAAATCCGGAAACCGACCGACATCGTCCCTCGTCTCGTTCAACACGGAGCAGGCCTCGCCTCGTTGCGAACGATAGTACTGGTCGGCGAGCCGCGACACGATATAGACCTCGCGGACGTGTGGACTGTCTGGATCTCGTTCAAACGCGCTGCCGGCAATTTCGTGCGCCTCCGCATACGTACCACGGCGCTGGGCGGACCAGGCCTTGTCGACCAGAATATTGGTTCGTAGCGAAGCCATCGTTGAATCTGGTCCGAGCGCCTCCTCCGCTTCGTCGATGGTGGCAATGGCCTCATCGAAGCGACCTTTCTCTCCCGATCCCACAACCTTCATTTCGAACAACGCACGCGCGATCTCACGGGGCCAATCCTCCTCCGGAAGGAGCTTCATGACTCTTAGCGCTGCGGACCCGTCGTGCGACTCGTTGGCATCGAGCGCAACCGTTATTTTGAGTATCGCCACCGCACCTTCGTCCGAAGGATCAATATATGCGGCCTTTTCAATGTTCCGCGTTGCCTCTGCGTAGTCCTCTT
>JAGQWL010000215.1 GCA_020437385.1 Bacteroidota bacterium | reverse complement strand
CGAAAGCTGCACTGGCAGATCATCATCGGGCTGGTGTTGGGTCTCATCTACGGGGTTGCCAGTGCGGTCTACGGCTGGTCGAGCTTTACTTCCAAGCTCATCGCTCCTTTCGGAGTGATCTTCATCAATCTACTGAAGCTAATCGCTGTTCCGCTGATTCTCGCCTCGTTGATCACCGGCGTTGCGTCTCTGTCGGATCTCAAGAAGTTGTCACGAATCGGTGGTAAGACCATCATCATCTATCTCGGCACGACGCTCGTTGCGCTGATAATTGGTCTTGTTGTCGTCAACGTCATGCAGCCAGGTAAAG
Source organism: Bacteroidota bacterium (assembly GCA_020437385.1). Lineage (GTDB taxonomy): Bacteria > Bacteroidota > Rhodothermia > Rhodothermales > JABDKH01 > JAGQWL01. The sequence continues at coordinate 5,855 of JAGQWL010000215.1, read as the reverse complement.
CCGTTCCGCAGGACATGCGGGAACGACTGGAATCAACGTACCAGACCGACGCTCAGTCGAAGGAGGCGGTCGCCGAGAGTGCCAAGGAGCGGGGTCCGCTTCAGCCGATCGTTGACATGGTCCCGGACAATATTTTCGGAGCTGCCGGCGACAACCGGAATATGCTCCAGGTCGTCTTCTTCGCGATCTTTGCGGGCATCACGCTGCTGATGATTCCACGAGACAAGGCAGCCCCGCTCCTGGCGGTTTTCGAGAGCCTTAATGACATGATCATCAAGATGGTCCAGATAATCATGCTCTCGGCCCCAGTCGGCGTATTTGCGCTCCTGGCAGATACGATCGACTCGATTGCAGCGGACAACGTTGGGCAGATTGGGGAATTGCTGGGTGCCCTCGGCTATTACTGCATCGCGGTGATTGTGGGGCTGTTCCTGCATATGTTTATCACTTACCCCACGCTCCTGAAGCTGTTCAGCCCGGTCAGCATCAAACGCTTCTTTGCGGGCATGACTCCGGCCCAGCTTGTGGCCTTCTCGACCTCCTCCAGTGGCGCGACGCTGCCGGTGACGATGCAATGTGCGGAAGAGAATATTGGGGTGTCGGAAGAAGTGTCGTCGTTCGTGCTTCCCCTCGGGGCGACGATCAACATGGACGGTACGGGGCTTTATCAAGCGATTGCTGCAGTCTTCATCGCACAGGCCACGGGCATCGACCTCGGACTCGGCGCGCAGGTGGCGATCGTGTTCACGGCGATGCTGGCGTCTATTGGTACGGCCGCAGTTCCCAGTGCCGGCATTGTCATGTTGATCATCATCCTGGAGACAATTCACATTCCGGCAGCCAGCATCGCGCTCATTATCGGCGTAGACAGGATACTCGACATGACCCGGACGGTCATCAATATTACCGGCGATGCCACCGTCGCGACCGTCGTTGCCTCGATGGAAGGACAGTTACAGGAGCCCACTGCGGTAGAACTTACTTCCTGACCGGCTGGCACGCTTCTGGCTGGTCAACCGTTTCAGGTCTCGTATCGGTGTACCGATACGAGAAGTAACCCTGTTTCGACACGTTCGCCCATCAGACTGCCGTCGGTGCCTTTCGTCCGTAAATACCTTCCGCTGTTCCTGCTACTGATCGCACCTGCCGCGCAGGGGCAGACGATTGCAGCTTCTGCTGCGGTTCGCATTCCGGTTGAGCATGATCGGAGGATGCTTGTCCGGACTGCGGCATCAGAAGCACTGCTCGAAGAGGGAAGGAGAGCCATCGCGGATTTTCGCATTCGTGACGCAGAGAGGGCCTTCACTCGTCTCGCAAATCTTCCCGATGGCAGGCCGGCCGGCCTATACAACTTGACCTCCGCCGCCTTTCTGACGTATCTGGTTTCCGATCGTCCTGAAGACCTGGATCTGTTTGAGCTCCGATCCCACGAACTCAAGCAGGAGCTGGACGATCTGCCGGATTCACCGTGGAGAGCGCTGCTTGGTGCCGAAACGAATCTGCAGCGGGCAGTTGTCAGAGCCAAGACGGGCAGGTACGTGCGCGCCGCGCTTGCCGCGCGGACAGCCTATCATGAGTTTGAGCGCATCGTGAGGGAGTATCCTGAACTCGACGATGCCCACAAGGGATACGGTGCCCTGAAAGTCGCCATAGGCTCACTTCCTGCAACCTACCAGCGCTTCCTGTCACTCGTCGGTTTCCAGGGATCCGTACAGGACGGGGTCAACTCACTCAATCGAGCTATTGAGAGCAGCTCATTTTCTGCCGACGAAGCGACTATCGTTCTGGCGATTGTGCATACCGTCCTACTCGAGCCGTCTGACGGTGCAACGCTGATGCAACGAATGGCGGCAAAGTATCCCGAGTCTGTACTCGTGAATCACGTTTCGGGCTATGTCTTGCTGGAGAGTCGCAGGGCCAGAGACGCCGAACGCGCGTTCGAAAAGGCCATCGCAAACGGTGACGGACCTGGTGCGCAGTCGATTGACTATTCGACTTACTTCCTGGGCCTGGCCCGCTTTCGGCTGAATGATTTCAATGGCGCCGTTACGGCACTCTCGGACTATCTGGTAATGCATGATGCCCCGGCGCTTCGGGCTTCGTCGGAGCTTGTTATGGGCGTGTCTTTGGAGATGCTTGGAGACAGATCTGCGGCTGTTGATCACTATCGGCGGGTGGAGGTTGCGCGAGAATTCGACCTTGATGCCGTTTCGCGCCGCCGCGCCGAGCGCCTGAGTCTACATCCGATGGACGCGACGGAACGGGAGCTCCAGCTTGGCGCAAACGATTTCGATGCCGGAAACTACGAAGAGGCAATCGTTCGTCTGGTGCATGTCTCGCAAGAAGCGTCAGCTACTGATGACCAGATAGCGGAGGCACATTATCGGCTCGGACGCGCGTTTCAGGTTACGGCGCGATTGGAGGATGCGTTGAAGAACTACGCTGCGGCGATTTCCCGCACGACGGACCCGATGTCTCGATGGGCGCCGTGGTCGGAATATTACAGCGGGCGCATCCACGAAGCGGCGGGTCGCCGCGCTGAAGCGATCGACGCGTATCGGCGAGCTCTGGACTATTCGGGGAGTTACGACTATTACCAGTCACTCGAGCAAAACGTCAGGCTCGCTCTGGTCCGACTGAAGTAGCAGAACCGGGCGGGTCTCGCCCGGAGTCTCAATTTCGGCATCCCTACGGCCGGTTCCGATCTCAATTCCGGATCACTTTCGAGCTGAATCGCCCGAATCACGCCGAAAAGGCCACTCTCACTCCTGTGCCCGGCCGGTCCGCCAGATTGGCACCATTCTAGACAACAAGTGGTCGTTGCATCCGCTGGAATGCGGGTCGGAAGATTCCGGGCAAACGACGCGTCTAGATTCGCGAGTGCGCTTGGAGGGATTCGAACCCCCGGCCTTTGGAACCGGAATCCAACGCTCTATCCAGCTGAGCTACAAGCGCATCTTCGAAAGATATGCATTTCACGTGCACGTGGCTACGTGCAGCGAGCCGACGACGAAAATCGACGGCCCCGCAGAACACAGACCGGCTGTTAGATCGCCGGCTCACAGGATACTCGGGTGAACGGAATATGAAAGTCCAGTTTCGCTACACGACCGCGAGAATGAACGACTCAGAGCTGATCGCTCATTTTCAGAAGAATCCGGAGGAAGCGTACGCAGAGCTTCTGAAGCGATTCTCCCCGGTAATCATCCGCATGATTCGTCGGTTCATGTACGACCAGGATGAGGTCATGGAGGTCTATACGTCCGTGTGCGAACGGCTTCGCGCCAAAGACTTCAAAGCGCTCCGTCGTTTCCGCATCAACAAGGAAATCACTCCCTGGCTGAGTGTAGTTGTTGCGAATGCCTGCCGGGACCGGTTCCGGAAGAACAAGTACACGTCCGTACCTCAGTCGGTAATCTCAAAGCTGGATGCGCGCGAGAAACTGGTCTTCAAGTACTACTACCAGGAGCAGTACCAGCAGGACCACATTGTGGAGGTCATCAAAGGGAAGCACAGCATGTCCTGTACCGCGCTCGAAGTTGCGCATGCGCTGGACAAGATCGAGGGGCTCCTGAGCATCAACAAGCGATGGCATCTGATTATGGCGCTCAATCAGAACAAGGCGATGCTCTCGATTGAAGACCTACAGGAATACGGCTATGAAGCAGCCTCTCCGGATACCGCCGTTGCCAAAGTGGATCCGGGAGAGGAGAAGGTCAATCAGCTCGTTGCGGCCCTGGAAAAGCTGGATGCGGAAGATCGCTTGCTCGTGTTGTTGCGCTTCGAACAAGGCATGAAGGCATCGGAGATTGCGGACGCGCTGGCCTTCGAGAACCACAAGTACGTCTATACACGGCTTCGGACGATCGTGAACCGCCTCAGACGGATGATGGCGGAAGAAATGAGCAACTAGCCGCGGTTTGTGCGTCGGCGAAGGTTGAGGTAACGTATTTTGGCGGATATCGAGACCCAAACTGCCAAAATGCTGTCGTCCAACAACCCGCAGAACCTCCTACGCGATTCCCTTGCTAGCGGCGGATTCATCCCGCTTGACGCGGCGCTGGAGCGAAACCGTTTCCCGCCGTTCATTACGGCGTTTCTGCTCCTCGTTGTCTGCCTCGTGTTGTTCAACATCGTCGGTGCCGTTGTCGGTGTTTTTGCAATCGCCATGCAAAGTGGTGCAGAATCGCTGCTGACCACGCTACAGGACGCTGGCGGGATGGAACTGCTGATCAAGGAGCACATGACGGAGCTCCTGATTGGCAATACGGTTGGGCAGATCCTTTGTATTGGACTTCCGGCCCTGCTCTTCGCCCGCATGACGTCCAGCAGACCAATGCCGTATCTTCGGTTGCGGTCTTCAGATATTCGCCTTTCGATAGTCGCGCTGCTCGGCCTCGTCGCCTTTCAACCGGTCGTGTCGTTTCTGGGAGAGATCTGGTCTGCGTTGCCGTGGCCGGATTCGCTGCGCGAATTTGAAGCTCAACTCATGGAGCCCGTCAACGCCGTTCTGAAACAGCCGAATAGTCTTATTCCGAACATTCTTATGATTGCCGTAACACCGGCAATCTGCGAGGAACTGCTGTTTCGCGGATATTTGCAGCGAAACGCTGAACGAGCTTTCGGGATTGTCGGTGCGATCATCGTCGTTGGATTTGTGTTCGGCGCGTATCATCTCCAGCCGACCAAACTGCTTCCCTTGTCGGCACTTGGGGCGCTTTTCGCGTGGATGGTCTGGCGTTCGGGATCGCTCTGGCCGGCTATTGTTGCCCACTTCGTGAACAATGCGATGGCCGTGAGCGTCGGAACATACTTTGCGAGGAAGCCTGACTTCGACATGAAGGAGTTGGAGAACATGTCGTTCGATTGGTACATCGTCGCGTTGGGACTTGGACTCTTTGTCATTTCTCTCGTCGCGTTCGATCGTCTCGCACCACGGCGGACTGCGACTTCGGTCGCTTCCATCCCGCAACCACAAACATCGACGGAGTCCGACAACAATGACTGAATCAGAAGATTGGGTAGTGGTCCACGAGTGCGGGACCGATTACGAAGGCGAGTTGGTTCGTGACAGGCTCGACGATTCCGGTATACCGGCCGTGATTCGTTCGAAACGCGATCATGCATTCTTTCTGAATGTTGGAACGTTATCAAACGTATTTGTGCTTGTTCCGCGCGAGTACGAGGACGACGCCAAGGAGTTACTGATCGATTCGCCCGTGTCGCCGGCGGACCTTGCGGACGCGGCGATGCGCGCTGAACCGCATTCGGACGTGGATCCTGATGTAGACGGTGACGACGACGAAGATGAGTAGTGGTCTGCTGCGTGTGTTGACCGCGCTGGTTGGGGCGCCGTTGGTAATCGGTGCCGTGGTCGTTGGCGGTGTCTGGTTCACGGGGTTGATTGTTATTGCCGGCGCCATCTGCCAGCTTGAGTATTATGGTATCGGGCGCGCCACGTCGAGCCCACTGCTCGTCGGCTTGGGCATTGCGGCGGGGGCGTGCGGAGCGGCAGGTTTTCAGTTTCCCGTACTGTTCGTTCCGGCGCTGCTGCTCGCTCTGTGTCTTCTGCTGCTGTTCCCTTTCACCTACCATAGCGAGCGAGCGGTTTCTGTTCTGGCCGTCCTGGTTTCGGGGATCTTTTATCCGGCATTGATGCTCGGCACGCTTGTCGGCGTTCGAACATCCGCACCGGAACAGCAGGCACTGATGTTGACAGTACTCTCAATCGTGCTTGTCTGGAGTTCCGACACGTTCGCGTATTACATTGGCCGCGCGGTGGGGAGCCATCAGCTCACACCAATCTCGCCGAAGAAAACGTGGGAGGGGGCGGTCGGCGGACTGTCTGGTGCGAT
>JAGQWL010000214.1 GCA_020437385.1 Bacteroidota bacterium | reverse complement strand
GTCGATTTCAATCTTCACCGCTTACGAGCAGACTTGTTCCGCGCGGCCGCTTTCGCCGATGCCTTTTCGGCATCCTGCCGGGCGCTCAGCCGTGCAAGATCTTCGATGAGGTCATACGGAATCGGCTTGTCAAACGGAAAACGCAGGTTGCCCTTTTCATTCGCGTACGGCTGTGATCGCCGCTCGATGTCTCTGTCCCCTTTGATCGGTGGGTATAACCCGACGTGGTGTTTAAAGGCGGCGAAATAGATCACGATGCCGTGCTGTTTCAGCGCGGGCATCCTATAGCTGATAACCTCGACGGCATCGGGAGCGCCACGATGCACGGCGGTCCGAACTCTCTTCAGGATTGCCTGAACACGTGACGGATGCGACGCAATGTACGCGTCTACTTCTACTGATCGCCCTGCCTTGGCTGTCATCGAGCAACTCCGTGATTACGTGCGACGCTACCTTCCCGCCGAACCGACGATGGAGCGCACCCATTCGGCCATGTCGTCTTTTTCATTTTCGATCAGGTACTGAAAAAGATCCAGACCGTCGCCATCCCGCGTCGCGACATCCGCTCCCTGATCGACGAACCACTGAAACAATTCCCGGTACTCGAGCACCGCAACCTCGAACACGACGGGATTCCCGAAACGATTCTTCGTGTCCAGACTCGCCCCGTTATCGTGCAGCCACCTGACACCATCCAGATCGTCCTCAACCGCAAGGAAGTGCAGCACCGTTTCCCCTGTCGCGTTCACAGCCTCAATCAGTCCGGGGTGGGCATCCAGCTGAGCTTTCGCCAGATCGAAGTCCCCGCCGTAAACGGCATTGCGGAATTCGTACCACGTTCTGTCTTCAAAATCACTCAAATCTGCCTCCCAAGCCCGATCTGGTCACTGCCGATTGAAAAATATGACAGGAACCGTTGACAAGTCGAGCAAACCGATTTAGTTTTATGTAACCATATGGTTACATATGCGATTTGGTTGTTTGTAAGAGCGACACACTTAACCATCGGGAAGTTGGACAGCAGGGACATGGACGCGGTCTTTCAGGCGCTCGCGCACGAAAGCCGCAGGCGGATGCTGGATATCGTCAAGACCGAACCCGGGATTGCGGTCGGCGCCCTTGCCGCCGAATTCGATGTCACGCGAATTGCCGTTCTGAAGCATCTCGCCGTACTCGAGGAAGCAAATCTGATCATCTCCGAACGAGATGGCAGGATGCGGAAACTGTATGTCAACGCCGCACCAATTCAGATGATTTACGATCGCTGGACGACCGACTACAGCGCCTACTGGGCGAGTGAGATGACGCGAATCAAGTATCTGGCGGAAGCCAGTCACCAACACGAAAAGCGATCCCAAACGGGTAATAGCTGAATGAGCAACGAAACGAAGTACGCCGAGAAGCAGGTCTACCGAGTGATCATTCACGCACCGATCGACAAGGTGTGGACCGAACTCGTGAATACCAACCAGGCGCGTCCGTTCTTCTGGAACGGCAGTTGGGACACAAAGGGCATGGCAGCCGGAAACGCGTACCGCATCGCATCCAACAACGACAAGGTTGTCGCGGTCATCGGCCGAATCATCGAGATCGATCCGCCCAGAAAACTTGTTACGAGTTTTCAGCTCACCTCCCTTCCCGACCCGGCGTCGACCGTCACCTATCTCCTGAAGGAGGTCGAAGGCGGAACCGAGTTTTCACTGGTCACCGAGAACATCATTGTTGGCTCGAAGAGCGAAAAGTCGATGGAATCCGGTGCGAAGTTCATCGTCGAGAACTTCAAGTCTTTCGTCGAGACCGGAAGGGTTACCTTTGGTGCCCGGATCATGAACGGACTTTACGCGCTGATGTCCCCGATGACCCCAAAGGCGATGCGCGCCGAAAACTGGCCGCTCGACTGAACCCATTGGACCCATTCAACGCATTGCACCCATTCAACGCATTGCACCCATTCAACGCATTGAACGCATCGCACCCATTGAAACCCTACACATTCTGACGACCATGGCAAAGAGTCCCGAAGAACAGGCGGCAACCATGATTGCCAACCTCAAGGAGAAGACGGGTAAGTCCCTTGATCAATGGATCGCAGTTGCACGGAAATCCGGCGAGTCGAAACACGGTGGCGTCGTGAAACACCTGAAGACAACGCACGGACTGACGCATGGGTTTGCAAATCTTGTCGCTCACAAATTCCTCAAGAGTGACGCCGGAAGCGCCGACGATGCCGATTCGCTCATCGACGCCCAGTACGCGGGCGCGAAGGCGGACCTGAGACCGATCTACGACGCGGTGATCAAGGTCGTCCGTTCGTTGGGAAAGGATGTCGAAATCGCGCCCAAGAAGACGTACGTTAGCCTGCGTCGCAACAAGCAGTTCGCGCTCATCCAACCCTCGACAAAAACGCGGGTTGATCTCGGAATCAACCTCGGCGACGCGCCGGCAGCGGGAAAGCTGGAGAAGTCCGGAAGCTTCAATGCCATGGTCTCGCACCGCGTCCGCCTCGAGTCTGACAAGGACGTCGACAAAGAGGTCAAGGCGTGGTTGAAAGAAGCGTACGCTCACGCCTGATACAGCAGCAATCAACCCCAGACAACTCGCTACTATGACAACTCAAACAGCCGCTCCTACCTGGTTCAAGGTCGCCGCAGGTGCCGCCGTACTCTGGACCGTTGCAGGAATCGCCGCCTTCTTCATGGATATCACGATGAGCGACGAGGCACTCGCTGCCTTGCCGGATGCTCAGCGCGCCTTGTATGCCGAACGGCCCGCATGGGTCGTTGGCGTCTACGGCCTCGCGGTCTTCGCCGGACTGGCTGGTGCCATTCTCCTGTTCCGACGAAAGAGGCTCTCGCAGACGTTACTCGCGATTTCACTCGCGGCAGTTATCGTCCAGATGGGCTTCGTCCTGTTCGGAATGAAGGCGATCGAAACGATGGGCCCATCGGTTGCAGTGTTCCCCAGCATTGTTGTCCTGCTGGGCGCCGCGATGTTATGGCTTTCCTCGTTCGGGGTCCGGCAGAACTGGCTGAACGCCTGAAGTCCTGGTAGAACGGGTCGACCAGGCGTTGCAATTCGGCCAATCTGTGCGACTTGCTGGAATTTTGAGCAAGTATTCGTCACTAACACATTTCTTTTACCGTAGTCTTTGTTTTCTTTGCTGTTGCCGTCCGGACGCCCGGCAGCAACGGACGGCTTATGTTTCGGGTTGACCGCTCGTCCCCTCGCCCGCAAAGGGCCTTCAATCGCCGACCCGTTTGCCAAACACGTCCACTCTTCGCCAGATGCCTCTCTACAGCAAGTACGCGATCCTCGGTGTCGCTCTGATTTCATCGTTAGCCGGCCATGCAGCTTCAGGGCAGGCATCGCAGGCTGATTCCTCCTCTTCCGCAGCGCGGGTGACCATGCGGATGGGTTTTATCGACGGATCGGCAACCTTGTTCAAGGCTGGAAAGAACCGCCTCGATCGCCTGGCCGACGAATTCCGTGACCGCGGCGTGACCCGAATCCTCGCCATCGGTCACACTTCCGACAAACCCGTGCCGGCAAGGAGCCGGTCGAAGTTCCCCGACAACTACAACCTTTCGTACGCCCGCGCGTCCGTTGTAGCCAACTATCTTTCGGGTGCTTTTCACCTGCCGCCGGGACGCGTGAATGTCGTCGGACGCGGGCCGGACGATCCGCTGGATTCGAACGACACGGAGCGAGGGCGGGAGCTGAATGAGCGGATTGTGTTGTTATTCGAAACGGGATTTGAGCGGATCAAGCCGCTGGCGGTCGTGTTTGCGCCTTTGCAAGACCCGATCGTCGAGCTACCCGATCCGGGCGCCCCGAGCCTGTCGCTCGCCAAGCCTCGAGTCGACGTCGATCGACGTGACACGGTGTCCGTCGAGAGCGATGTTTCCATTGAAGGCGGCACCCGAGAATCGTCGTTCGCGGGCGGTACGGCAGATGTAGACGCGACGGCGTTCGCGCCGATCGAACTGCCGGCGTATGAAGCCGGCGCAACACAGACGCTTACGACCGAGCTCTTCGACGATCAGCCGGTCGTTGACGGCATGACGGTGCTTCCGGAGACCGGGTCTCCGAATCTTTACCGCGACCTCGGTCGCCTTCCGGGATTCACCGACGCAATCAGTGGCCGTATCGGCTCGGGCTACAGCACCAACATCTTCGAACAGTCCGTCGACTCCGTCGGATCCATGATGCTGCAGAGTTCGTTGACGACGCAGCTTCTCTTCGAACCGAGTCCGGAGAATCGAATTGCTCTCTGGGCGTCGGGTTTTGCCTCTCCATACCGACTCGAGTCGGCTCCGGCCACCTTTCTCGGCCGCGGCGGCCTGTCGGTGAGCCATCGGATTAACCAAAGGGTACTCGCCGCCGTCTCGGCGGATGGTCGTATCGAGAGCGACGACGTCGTAAACAAGGAGGGTGAAGATCCGCGGCGCGAGTTCGCGCACGTCGCGGGACGCTTCCAGCCGTCGGTACAGTTCGCTGCCGGGCGTCGCGGTTCACTGGCGTTAACCTGGAGCACCGAGAGGGTCGACTTCGACGAGCAGCCCGGTCTCATTTCCCTCGACTACTGGCAGCACGGGCCCTCCGTGCGTTTCCGCACGAGAGTCGGCCCAATCGCCGACCTGACAGCGGAGTACGCTTTCCGCATGCAGCGTTACGATGACGAACTCGCATCGCTTCGCACCGGTCAGGAACGGCCCACGAACCCCGTCGAGAAGCACAACTTTGATCGGCTCAGCGTTGACGCCCGACTCCAACCGGTTGAGGTTATAAGTGTCATTGTTGGCTACGGATTCGAGCGGAAGGACGATCGGTACGTCGGCTTCGAATCGTGGACCGACCACGGACTCCGAGCCGGATTCGAATCTTCGATCGCTCCGCGGATCACGCTCGGTGTCGGACTCAGATACGACAATCGCCGGTACGACAACCGTCTTGGAGACGACGGCGCGCGACTTCGTTACGACCTCGTTGTTGTGGAGGGAAGTGCCGCGCTCGAAATGACCGAACATTTGAGCCTGTACGCGACCGCCCGGAGTGCCAATCGCAACACAAATCGGAGCTTCGGTAACGAGTTCCTGGACATCAAGGTCTCGCAGGTCGCGTCGGGGATCGCGTTTACCTACTGACCGCGCCGCCCACCCTTCAGTTCGTATCGCGTCGTTGCAGCAGCGACGGACGAAAGGCAAGGATGGAATAGAAGATCGCTCCCACTGCGACGACAGCAGAGACGAACCACAGCACGCGGCTCATCGGCTCCGAAATCCCCCGAAGCAGAACCATCGTCGCGACGAACAGGAATGTCTGCAGACCAATGACAACCGCTCGACCGTAGATGCCTCCGAGCACGGCATCGCGCACGGTCCAGCTCGCCGCGGCAAAGCCCAGGAACGCTGCGCCCAGGAGCTGCACGAGCAGCAACGCAGGCGCGCTGCCGTCGTCAAGCAGCGCATCCGGAGAGAAGAGAAGCAGTATCCCGCACGCGAGCAGCATTGCGGCATGGAGGCGGACGAAGAGCGAGATGAACGTCATACTGGCTGGGCACCGTCGAACTGGATGCAGGAGTATACGAACAACGAGCAACTCTCACGGCCCGGCTGAGTCTTTCTATTGATGTCGAACTGAGTGCCTGACCAATCCGACGGAGGCCCAGGATGAAAGTGCTTCACAACCGCGCGCGACGCTCCGTAGAGATCCCAACATCGTCAATGGCGGACATCGCATTCCTTCTGCTGATCTTCTTCCTCGTAACAACTACAATCGACGTCGACAGCGGGATCGGCATGGTGCTACCACCTCCCCTGCAGGAACTCCCTCCCCCTATTCACGAGCGCAACCTTCTCAAGATTCTCGTTAACTCTTCGGGGGACTTGCTCGTTGATGATCAGCCGATACCCTTCACATCACTCAGGGAGACCGTCAAACGCCACGTCCTGAATTGTTCGCCTGAAATGCACTATCCGTGCTCGTCCGACTTTGCTGTCTCACCAGACAAAGCGGTTGTGTCAATCAAGACGCAAACGGACACGAACTATCGTACGTACATCGGCGTCCTGGACGAGGTCTGGATGGCGTATTTCGACATGTGGGATGAACGCGCTCGTGCGTTCGACGCCGCCGACTACCGGGCCTATCGATTCGGCCTGGAAGCCGGCGCGGCAGATGAGATACGAAAGAGTATTCCGCCGCAGATATCCATTGCGGAGCCCGACGAGGAATAGGTCTCCCCGGACGGCCGGATCATTCGGCGCCGGGACAAATCCGCAGCGCAGTGCCGTTGAACGGCCCGTCCGTTGTCGGCCCTATCGTCAGGCATCTCCATCACAATTTGCTAGTTCGCCGCACTACGTCCCGGTGCACGAAGTCCGCGCGGATAAAAATGGCGAAAGCAAAGAAGAAAGATCACGACCGAAACGCCGGTCGAGAAGAGCACATCCGAAGCGTAGTGTGCACCCACGCGCACCCGGCTTAACGACACGGCGATACCCCACGTCGCCGACGCCATCAGCACTGCGATCTGGACGAACTTCGGCGCCCGCATAGCGAGGAATACCAGCGGCAACAGCAGCCAGCCCGCTGCCGAGTGGCCGGAAGGAAACGAGAAGTGGCCGGTTACGCCGTTGACGACGTACCACGGCGTAAAATCTGCATGCGTCGGATCAAGGTCCTTGAAGCGGACCCGGCCCCAGTAGAGTTTGCCGAGGGGGACGAAGAGAAATCGGTTCAGTGCAAGCATCGCGAAGGTCGTCCACGCATACGCACGGATGGAACGCGGAAGCAGCAGCGCGTTGTTTTCAGCGAAACGCGGTACAAGTCTGATCAATCCGACAAGCCCCATGACGACGACAAGCGCAAACGCGATGGTACCGGATATCAGTCCGGGCTGCTCTCCCCATCGAGCCAGCCATCGTCCCCACGTCGAATCGCGGTTCACTACCGCGACCGATATGGGTAGGTCGAGGAAAGCGAAAGCGGCGGCGAGGAGTGCCCACAAAACAAGGCAAGTGACAATCAGCCGATTCCAATTAACCGAGTCTATTGTAGTACGCCGCCCCATCGATTCGCCGGTCATCAGCTCCGATCCGGGAACTGCGGGGGTTCAACGCCAAGGGCCCGCAGGTACACAAAACCCTGGCCACGATGATGGATCTCGTTGTCGATGATGTACCACAGGAGCCCCCAGACCGGCATCGTCCACTGCCCGAAAGCCGTGGCCGTCTCCTGGAACCGGCCTTCCGAAATCTGCGGCCACAAGGCTTCGATCTGCTTCGTGTCTGCATCCCATCGCTCAAGAGCCCCAGCACGCGTCGTCGGTGCTTCCTTCCGCTCCATCGGCCATTCCTCGCTGACGATTCCGACAAGGGTCGGCACACTCATGGACAGAAACTCATTGACAAGCGTCGCGAACGTACGCATGCCTCCGATGGAGTACGTGGAAAAGGAATTGTCATCGGGAAAAGCTTCGATCGTTCTGCGTGTGACGCGACGGTGGCCGAGCCAATGCTCGAGAAGTTGGTCGCGTGAAATGATTTCAGACATGATGCGGTGGATTGGTTGTACTTGTTGGATCGAAGTTAGCGCTCCGTCCTCTGCCTTTCCATTCAAAACGGAAGCGGCAGACTGTCCGCGGGGAGACAGTCTGCCGCTTGTGCCTGCTGAATGCAGATCGTTAAGACGGGGCGGACGCCACTACATCGCCTCGGACGAGATCGTAACCTGGATCACGTCAGTTGCGGCGGGAATGGTGAAGCTGTGCCGGTCTGCGGCCGGGGTGATATTAACCGTTTCCGCATCACCGACGTCCGTCGCTGCTGGGTCCTGTACGGGCTTCTGAACACCACCCGGAGGCGCGGTCGGGCCGGTACCCGGCGCAGTATCCTCCTCCGTTCCGGCGTCATAAAGCACGAGCCTCGATGTGATGTCTCCATCAACCGGGTTATCTCCATCCCAGAGATCGAGACCTTCATCGGCGAAGGCATAAAACCAGTCGTTCGACTGAACGAACATGGTCTCGAACTGAAGTCGATCGCCCGGTTCGGCGACGAAGGTGAAGGACGCCGATTCACCGGAGAAGAAGGCCGGACCGGAGTCGGGTCCGCCCGGCGAGGTTAACACGCCGGACACACTGACGTTCGGATCAGCGGTCAGCCGAGCCGCCATCAGATCCGGTACGCCATCTTCGGCAATCAGCTCGGTAGCATCATTCGCCATCGCACCGACCGTAAACATCGGATTGCTTCCCATATATACGGCATACACTGGCGGTGAAAGCGGGACTGTGCCATTGGCCCGTGACGAAGTGATTGTTGCATCCATCGACACATCGGAAACTGTCACCGTGAACGTCCGCGGAAGGTCGTTGGCATCGTTCGAATTGGAGTCGCACCCCGAAAGGACAAGGCCGACGAGCGCGACTGCTAATAAATAACGCATGATCTGTTGCTGACTTTTTGTAACTCGTTGAAGTAGTTACACCGGTCAGGAGCAGCGCAGTTGTCACATTTCCGAACGTGTTTCTTACAAGTCTGTAACGTTTGACGAATGGGGCGGAGTCTGCATCGGGAATTGATACACGCTTGGGATTCCCTTCACAATAATCGTGTCGCTGCCACCGAGCCCTGAATCGTGCCAGGTCGTCAAACGCGTCACTCGACCTCGGGAATCGTGCCGTACATCTTCCCCACTCTCGTGTTCTTGATGAGGTAATCGAGTCTCTTCCGGGTCTCCGCGTGCCGACTCGGGAACCGCGCAACCTCCGCGATCCATCCGACCTTGAGTCGCTGATAGAAGTGTGGAAACGCCCGGAAGTTCTTCCAGACATCCGGATCCGCCTTGAGCTCCTTCAACACGAAGTCAGGTATCTCGAACGGATCGTCGGGCGAACCGATCTGGCCGGCGATCGGCTCAATGCCGGCATCCGTCATCAGTCCCAGTCGCTGCAGTTTCCACACACGCTGACGATTCAGTTCAGACAGGAACGTGCCCTTTTCTCGCCTGCGCGTGACCCGCTGGACATTGCTGTCGTCATCGAACTTCTTCATGATCCCATCGATCCAGCCAAAACACAGGCACTCCTCGACGAGCTCGTCATACGAAATGCAGGGCTGATCCGCCGCCTTCTTGAACCGGCGAACCCACACTTCAGATTTCTTCGCGTGGTGTCGCTTGAGCCACGCACGCCACTCGGCGCGACTTTTCGGATAGAAAACTTCTGTTATTTCCGGCATCGGCTATCTCGCCATCCCGGAGTGCGGCCCCACGTTCTCCTCGATCAGCTTGAGGATACGACGGTATTCATCCGTCCAACTGTCCGGCTGCTGAAAACCGTGTCCCTCGACCGGATAAACCGCCAGCTCCCAATCCTCTTTCTCCAATTCGATCAATCGCTGCGTCAGCCGGATGATGTCCTGGAACTCAACGTTCAGATCGATCAATCCATGTGGCATCAACAACGGATCCTCGAGACCCTCGGCAAAATTGATCGGCGACGATCGCGCATAGGCCAGCGAGTCCGTCGCAGGGGTGTTAAGGATGTTCGCCGTGTACGTATGATTGTAGTGCGCCCAGTCCGTCACGCTCCTGAGCGCAGCACCGGCACCGAAATGCTCCGGCTCCGTGAACAGCGCCATCAAGGTCAGGAATCCGCCATACGAACCGCCGTAAATGGCGACCTTCTCCGGATTGATTCCGTACTTGTCGCCGAGGTACTCGGAGGCATCGACGTAGTCCTGCAGGTCACGACCGCCCATGTGCCGGTAGATAGCGGTGCGCCAATCGCGACCGTATCCCGCGGACGCACGGTAGTCCGCCTGAAGCACGTAGTAGCCGAGGTCGGCGAGCATGTTATTGAACATGAATTCGCGGAAATACCCGCTCCACGAATCCTGCACGTTCTGCAGGTAGCCGGCGCCGTGCACAAAGAGCACCGCCGCGCCGTTCGGATTCTTTGGAACGAACAGATGCGCGGGCACCATTGCGCCATCGGACGCCTTGTAGTGGATCATCTCCGGAACGCGCCATGGATACGCCAGCCATTCGTCGGTCGGAGAATGCGTCACCTGCTTCGATTGCTTCTTGAACTCCTGCAGATACACCTCCGGCGGACGGTTAACAACCGATCGCAGCACGCCCATGGTCTTCTCGTCCGGATTCAATGAAACACCGTTCGTACCATCCATCGTCGTGAGCATCTCGCGCTTGCCGCCGCCCGCCGGCATCCGGTAGAAGTTGCGAACCTGGGGCGACACCTCGCTGCTCGTAAAAAACCAGCTCTTGCCGTCTTTCGAGAGTTCGGGACTGAACACCTCGAACTTGCCGTTGGTGAGCTGCTTCACGTCGCCCGTCTCAACATCCACAGTATAGAGATGACTGTATCCGGATTTCTCGGACTGAAAGTAGAATTGCCGGTTGTCGGGAAGCCAACCGCCGACACTTCCGCCGCCGAACCATGAGATGCCCGGACCGGCGAGCCACGCCTCGTCGTG
>JAGQWL010000213.1 GCA_020437385.1 Bacteroidota bacterium | reverse complement strand
TGTACTGCTGTGCACGTGCCTGCAGTTCGGCCACGTCGATCTGCGGAAATTGCTCTGCCAATCTGTCCTTCAGCGTCGCCTGACGGTCGCCGTCGATGCGTGCATCGAGCAGGTCTTCGCGAAGCTTCTCCCGCCTCGTAGTCTTTATCGTCGAGGTAGGTGTACTGGATCATCTGGATGAAGCCGGCGAGATACTGCTGTTCCCGCTGCGTGGTCGCCTCGTACTTCAAGCGATGCAGAATCAGGGGCTCGAGGCGCCGAATGATGTCACGCTGCGACTCTTCGTCACCAATCTGAGCGTAAGCGCGCGCCATGAGAACAAACGACTGCTCATCTGCCGGAATCACATCGAACGGCAGGGCCTTGCTGATGATATCCATCAACTCCCTGGCGTCGTCCAAATCGCCCATCCGTGCGAGTGACTCGGCGGCGTGCGAGAAGACGTTCCGGTAGTTGTCGAGCATATTCCGGATGTTATCGTCGAAATACACGTCAGGATCGTTGGTGCCCCTGAAGCGGAAGTTCTTCAGCCGCTCGGCCGTGATGCCCGGGGCTACGCGGCCAAGCTGGCCGCTATTGTGGCGGATCGGCACAACACGAAATGCCTGGCCCTCGATCTGAAAGTAATTCTGCAGATCGAGCTGTCCGGATGGACTGACGGTCACGGCAAAGTAGACGGGACGCTTCCATCCCTGAACCGCGTTTGTTACCACGATGTCCAGGGCCATCTGATCGGCCCCATGCAACAGATTGTAGTCGTCCGAATACGGATACGGGCGTCCCTCGAGTCGCCACCTCATCGGGCTCTCGATCAGGGAGGTGTCGATCGCCATCGGCAACTCGGACTGAGCAATTTCTTCCTTGTTTACTGGAAGTTCGATATCCCGAGGTCTCCACGCCTGTACCTGGAGGTCGGCAATCTGCGCGTCCGACATTTTGATCGGCAAGGGGGCGGATTCGCGGGAGTACTGCGTCTTTAGCTGGCGGGCGTACCACGGTGTGTTAAGAAGCGAGAGATTGGCGACGCGAACATCGGTGCGGACGCCCTCGACCTCCTGGAGATACCAGAGCGGGAAGGTATCGTTGTCTCCGTTGGTAAACAGAACCGCATCCTCGGCGACGCTGTTCAACATGTTGTAGGCGTAATCCGGAGCGATGTATCGACCCGAGCGATCATGATCGTCAAAGTTCTGATAAAGCATCCATCCCGGGACCGCCGCAAACAACAGCGCGCCGAGACCCAAGACGACTGGTGAGACACGCTCGCGAGCCGCATTCAGCATTTCGCCGACCAGCTCAAGAATTCCCGTGGCACCGATTCCAATCCACAATGCGAAGGCGAAGAAACTTGCGACGTAGGAGTAGTCGCGTTCACGCGGTTGGAACGGCGGTTGGTTCAGGTAGATAATGATCCCGACTCCTGACACAAGGAAGAGCACGGCAACAGCAAATCCGCGCCGCCAGTCACGCGAAAACTGGAATGCCGCACCGAAGATGCCGAGCAGAAGCGGAAGGGCATAGTAGAGATTCCGACTTGCCCGCTCACTCGGTGTCTGGAAATAGTACTGAGGCGCCTCATTTGCGAAGACGATGGCGGGCGCGTCCTGAATATCAGAAGCTTTTCCGACGAAATTCCACATGAAGTATCGCCAGTACATGTGGCCGAGCTGATACTTGATGAAGAACTCAAAGTCAGACTTGTAGCGACGATACTCCTGCCAGTGGGCGGGATCGGGCGACCAACGGCGAGGAAAGGAGACCTCATTGTCCTGTTCGACGGAGCCCTTGAGGTTGTTGTAGGTGGCTCCGGTCAACAGCGGGGTATTGCCGTACTGTTCGCGCTTCAGGTACGACACGATCGCTTCCGTTGTCTCGGGGTCATTCTCGTCGATCGGCGGATTCGCCGCGCTGCGAATGAAGATGACCGCGTACGTGCTGTAGCCGATCAGGAGCATGGCAAAGACAAGCGCCACGATGTTCGCAATCTGCATCCGGCGTACGTGGGTGAAGTAGACCGCCCACGTCACGATTCCCGTCAGGACAACGATGAAGAGAATGATGCTGTTGAACTTCCCGGCAATCTCGGGTAGCACCTGAACGATGCCCGGATAAACGGCAAGGAACATCGCCATCGATACAAGTCCCGTCAGGACGATACCTTTCAGTCGCTGGCCGGCCGAGAGGTCATCCTTGTCATATTCGGTGAAGTAGATGATCAGCGCCAGGAAGAAGATGGCGAGCAGGTTGAGCAGATGGACGCCGATGGCGAGGCCGAAGAGATAGGCGATCAGCACGATGTAGCGATTGGCAGAAAGCCCCGACGGGATGTGTTTGCCGAGTAGTGACTCTTCCTTTCGGGCTTCTTCGGCCCACTTCATGATGAGCCAGACGACGAGTGCTGTGAAAAGCATCGACATCGCGTAGACTTCAGCCTCAACAGCGTTGAACCAGAACGAGTCGGTCACAGCATAGGTACAGGCACCCACGACACCTCCAACCAGTGCCGCAAATCGTTGACCGTTGGTGCGCTCCCCGTCAGGTCCCTGCCATTCCCTCACCAGACGCACGATGATCAGATGGGTGAGAAGCACCGTGAGGGCACTCGACAGAACCGACATCAGATTCACGGCCAGGGCAACGTAGGCCGCCGGAACAAACATCGAGAAGAGACGACCCACGAGCATGTAGAAGGGCGCTCCCGGCGGGTGCGACACCTCCAGCTTGTTCGCGATGGCGATGAACTCGCCGGAATCCCAGAACGACGCCGTCGGTGAGACGGTCAGCACGTAAATGATCAGTGCGTATGCAAAAACGGCATACGAAGTCAGTTTTTCTGTCGTTTTCCAGTTCATGGATTCAGGCGATGAGGGCAGACGACCGGTACTCCGGTGAAACGCCAAATATACTGGAAAAATTGTACCGGGGCGGTCAATCAGCTCGCTGCTTGCGCGGTACAGGTCCGACGAGAAGTACGATTTCCCCTCGCACCCGATCCGCCTGGGCGAACTCATCGGCCAGCGTTCCGAGTGTGCCGCGATGCACCGTTTCGTACACCTTGCTCACTTCGCGAACCACGGCTGCAGGCCGGTCGGCCCCCATGATTTCGCCGAGCTGACGCAGGGTGCGCACGATTCGATGGGGTGATTCATAAATGATGATCGTCCGGGACTCGGTTGCCAGCTCTTCCAGCCGGGTTTGTCTGCCCTTCTTGGCCGGCAGGAAGCCCTCGAAGACGAAACGGTCTGCCGGCATTCCGGATGCCGTGAGAGCCGGAACAAAAGCCGTAGGGCCGGGAAGGGCCTCGACGCGTATCCCGCATTCCAGACACGCACGGACGAGAAAGAAACCGGGGTCCGAGATTCCTGGCGAGCCGGCGTCCGAGACAAGCGCGACGGATGCTCCGCCTTCAAGTCGCTGAATAAGTTCGGGCGTCCTCGACCGCTCGTTGTGGTCGTGATAGCTTGTGACAGGCGTCTGGATCTCGTAGCGGTCAAGAAGTACGCGTGACGTGCGCGTGTCCTCGCAAGCGATCAGGTCGACGTCGCGAAGGACCCGGAGCGCCCGCAGGGTAATGTCTTCCAGATTGCCGATCGGTGTCGGGACGAGATACAGCACGCCGTCAGGATTCGACATCTTGAGATCTGAGGCGATATTTCAGGCGCTTCCAGAGTGACGGCGTTGCCCGAAGATCAAGCACGACGTACAAGCCAAGGTAGATTGCACTCACCAGTGCGATCGCGTTGGCAATCCACATACCGATCCACGGTTCGAGCTTTCCACGATCTGCAAGCTTCTCTCCGTAGACGAGACTTACCCAGTAGAAAAGGAAGATGCCCATTGCGATTGCGCCGGTCATGGCAAGGCTGGACTTGCGAACACTGAGTCCGAGCGGTGCGGCAACAAGCAGAAATATCAGGCATGCAACAGCTATCGAATACTTCTTGTGGATCTCGACCGAATAACGATCGGCCTGCTGTTCCTGCCAGACAATCGTTCGCGACGTATTGTCGATGTTCGTGCGTTCAAGTCGCGCAGCCTGTGTCGCGCGGTAGTAGACAGTGCGCGCGTCTTCGCCGTTGAGTCCGGCGAGTGCCACTCGGTTCGCAGGCAATGTCGCGGAACCGTCGCCGGGTCCCGGGAGGACGCTGCCCTGGTCGGCGAAGATCTGGTCCGTGGCTTCTTTTCCGAGGCCGGTAGCTGCCCCGGCGAGAAGCGCTTTCTGGCGCTCGACGGAACTCCGAAGGGAGTCGACGAAGGCGACCATCGCGCCGATGCGCATCGTCCTGTCAGACCGTCTGCCTCGGCTCAGGTCGCTTCTCTCGAAGGCGAAGTCGTCAAGACTTACGGTAAGCCGGTGCTCGCTGAAGCGCACGCGCTCGTAACGTTCAGCCCGCGACTCCTCGGCCGGCTCAAGCTTGTGCAATTCTCCATTGTATAGAACAAGGCGGATTTCCTCGCCGCCATCGAGCGGTACAATTTGTCCGCGCTCGGCCTTGATCTCCGAGCGTTCTCGTGCACCGCCGGTGTAATCAAAGATGGTTACGTCGTGCATCTCGTTGGAAACCGGATCCAGATCCTGGACGAGAATGCTGTATTGCTTGATGCCGTCGTAGAAGACTCCCGGCTGAAGGACGAATCCCGGCTTTTTTTGTCGGATGTCCGACCATAGAACTTTCGCCCGAAAGTTGGCCTCCGGGAGTACTTCCGTGTTGAAGTAGGCCATTACGCCGGCCAGCAGAAAGCCGACGATGGCGGCCGGCCAGGCGAGTTGAAAGATTGAGACACCCGAGCTCTTGATAACGGCAAATGATCGATTCTCCGCCAGCCGCCCGAAGACAATCAGGGTTGCGATCAGGACGGACATCGGCACCGCGAGGACGACCATGTAGGCGAGGCTGTAGGTCATGAGCTCGAGGATGACCTGTAGCGGCAGGCCCTTGCCCACGAGATCCGGCATATGCTTTATCAGAAACTGCAGCACCAGCAGGAACATCAGCGCGGCAAGCCAGCCGAAGAACGGCCCGGGCAGCATGCGCAGGACCATTCGGTTGAATCTGGTCAGCATCCGGTGGGAGTCGGTAGGTCAGGAGGCGATCCGGTGAGATCGAACCCTGTCAATATAGCGAAGCCGATTGTTCCGAAAATTTCGGCGTTCGGCGATCGAGGCCGAGCGGGAGGTTCGCAACTCTGGAATACCTTCGATCAGCGTGAGTACGGTGATCTCGGGCCGGATTCCAACTCGAAGTGGCGCCCCGGACGTACCCAATCCGCGGTTCACGTACAGCTGTTGGTATCGATCCACGTCCGAATTCAGTTCCGCGTAGTGTCCCGCCCAGCGAGGGTAAGCGAAGCGTGCCCATCCGAGTCTGACGCGGCCCCTTTCGATTCCGAACTGACCGCCATGCGTATGGCCGCTCAATGTCAGATCGATCGCCGGCGCCTCGGTCCGTGCGGTCGTATCCCAGTATCGCGGGTCGTGGGCGAGGAGAATCTGCAGAACATCATCGTCCGTGGCGTCGATTCCCTTCATGGCGGCGGTCAGGTCTCCGAAGTCCTGCCCGTGGCCGGTATTGTCCGTCCCGACAAGAAACAGCCTCTTGCCGTTGAATCGCAGATCACGGTGTTCGTTCGTCAGCAGCTCTACGGAGGTTGTTGCGAGGCTCTTGTGGATGATCCGAACGTCGCCGAGGTGATCGTGGTTGCCGAGGCATCCGTAAACACCGATCGAGGCTTCAAGTCGTCTGAGCGGGGGCAAGATCAATTCGACCTCGTGGGGATCCTCGTTCACGAAGTCGCCCGTTATCGCAACGAGGTCGGGTTCAAGCGAGTTGACGAGTTCAACCGCCTCCCACATCGGCCGTTCACTGAAGAGCGACCCTGCGTGCAGGTCGGAAATCTGGACGAGTTTCAGACCTTGAAGTGACGGATCGAGATTGGGGATCTTGATGTCCACCGACCTGACGTCGAAGTCGTAGAGGTTTCGAAATACACCGTAGCCAACGGACACGAGCGGTGTGGAGACGACCGACATACCCATTTGCTGAACAAATTCCCGACGCTTCAGGAGCTTCATGTCACTGAGGTCGAGGCGTCGATCCGAGTCCGGGGAAGCCTGTTTCGGAGCGGAGTCTGCGGCATGGACAAGATGCTTTTGAAACCATCCGAACAACCACGTGATGAATGCGAAGATATCTTTGACCGCGAGGATAGCGAACGCGATCAACTTTGGAATGTAGTAGACCGCGCCGACGGTAAAGACGATTCGCGAAGCGGTTTCGGACAGGTCGCGCCACGGGGGATAGGCCGCACAGGCCATGAGAACGGGCACAACGAGGACGCCGAACCCGTAAATGGGCGCCACAAATCGCCGAAGTGCTCGCCGGTTGCGCGCAAACCGGAGAAAGCGGCGGTACGAGTAAACGTCGATGGCAAACAACACGCCCAGGAGAACAAAAAAAGAATAGGCGGAGGTGAAACTCATCGTTCTACTTGCACATCAACTGGCGGGGAGGCATGCTATTGAAATCTGCGAACCGTACTCTCGCCGCCGGGAAATCGCGAATCTGGTGATAGTATCGGCCCATATTGTGGTAAACTTAGAACAAGAGATAGGGATCCGTCCCCGCGGGGTAATTGGCTGACAACCCTGTATTTGCCAGAATGAAGCACGACAACACCCAGGTTACGCAACTAACTTTTAACCCGTTCAGCACCAACATGTTCGTGGTTGCCGATGCAGGTGAAGCGATGCTCGTTGACGCGAGTGCCTACAACCGGTCCGACGTTGACGAGGTGCTTCGGCTGGTTGACGAGCTCCGGGTGGAGGTGAAGCGACTCGTACTAACACACGCCCACATTGACCACATCTTCGGTTGTCGCGCGTTGTCGCAGGCCTTCGGGCTTCAGTGGGAAATCGGCGCCCGGGATTTGCCGCTCCTTCGGATGGGACCCGTGCAAGCGCAGCTCTTCGGCGTTCAACTGGATCCGCCCGATGACGGCGTCCGCTATCTTGGCGACGGGGAAGAGCTAACAGTCGGATCGCGATCATTCAAGGTTCGCGATGTACCGGGTCATTCACCGGGTTCGATCGCACTGGTGGCCGCAGATGCCGGCTTTGTCATTTCCGGAGACGTCCTTTTCCGGGGCTCAATAGGCCGAACGGACCTCTGGCAGGCGGATCAGGCACAGCTGATGCGGTCAATTGAATCGGTGCTTCTTGAACTGCCGGATGAAACCGTCGTCTATTCGGGGCATGGTCCGAACACGACAATCGGCTTCGAGCGCCGAACGAATCCTTTCCTGCAGGGTGATACGCCGGTCGGAAGGTAGTCCCGCGGGGGCGCTCTGGAGCGGCTACTCGACGGCAGTCGTCAGTCGCGCAGATTCGCCGGCAAGCACCGTCTCGTAGTATGACTCGTATCGTGGCACGACCCGGTTTACGTCGAAGTCGTTTTCGGCTCTCGACCGGGCAGACGCGCTCATGCGCTCAAGGGTTGCCTCGTCCGAGATGATCTGCAGGGTACGTTCGGTGAACGCATCGAGGTCGCCGAGGGTGCAGAGAAAGCCGGACTGCCCTTCCTCGATGAGCTCCGGGAGGCCGCCGACGTTGCTTGCTACAACGGGTACTCCGCACGCCATCGCCTCGAGCGCCGCCAGTCCAAAGGTCTCGGTCTCGCTCGGCATCAGAAACACGTCCGCGATGGAGAGTATCTCTTCGACCGGCTGCTGCTTTCCGAGAAATCTGATGTCGTCGTAAACCCCGAGTTCGCGGGCGAGGTGCTCCGCGTTCGCACGATCCGGTCCGTCACCGACCAGCAGCATCTTGACGCCAACACCTCGCGAGCGGAGGCGCTCGAAAACGTGAATCACGTCGTTCGCACGCTTGACGGGTCTGAAGTTCGAAACGTGCACGAGCACCTTCTCGTCGTTCGGACAAAGCGCCCGCTTGAAGTGCTGCTTGTTCTGCCGGTAAAAACGACGGGTGTCGATGAAGTTTGGAATGACCTCGATGTCGCGGACGATTTCGAAGCGGTCGTAGGTTTCCTGGCGCAGGTAGTCCGAGACCGCAGTGACGCCGTTTGACTCGTTGATCGAGTAACTCACGACAGGGCTGAAGGACGGGTCCTTGCCGACAATGGTGATGTCGGTCCCGTGGAGTGTGGTGACGACCGGTATTTTGATTCCCTCTCGGGCGAGAATCTCCCGGGCAAGCACGGCGCTGGTCGCATGAGGGATGGCGTAATGGACGTGCAGGATGTCCAGGTGTTCGTACTTGGCCACGTCGACCATCTTGCTGGTCAGGTTCAGCGAGTAGTTCGGATACTCGAACAGGGGGTACGTATTGACATCAACCTCGTGATAGTAGATGTTCTCGGATAGGGTGCCGAGGCGGAAGGGCATCGAGTAGGCGATGAAATGAATCTGGTGGCCCCTCTCAGCGAGTGCGATACCAAGTTCTGTTGCAACAACTCCGCTACCGCCGAAAACAGGGTAGCAAGTGATTCCAATCTTCATCAATCGTGCCTGCCGACCTTCGTTATTGAATCGTTTGTGCCGCCAATGTCTAGTGGCGTCCTCATTCGTCGCCGCACCGTAGTCCGTGGACTACACCGTGAACTACACCGCGGACTACACCGTGAACCCGCATCACAATTGAGGGCGGCGGGGGTGGCGCAACCGATCGGTTCTACGTCTACCGGCGCGTGCGTTCCCGGTCCGCGCTACGGCGCCACGATCGCCCTCTCTTGCGACTTAGTGCCTACATACGACCGGGCGTTACATAAGTTTTTCACATTGTCCCCGGCCGCCTCGATCTGCACGGCCGGCGTCCTGGAGCGAAACGGATCTTTCGGCATGGATGTTGGATATCTTGCCGTGACTTTGGTGTGAAGTGACCGACCGGGGTGAACCTGCGCTTCAGGTGAAGGTTTGTGTCCCGTGCCCACCCTACGCGCGTCGACGAAGACCGCATCTACCCGACCACCGCAGAACCGAACGCTGACGTACAAGCGAGAGTCCAATGAGAACACTGGCATTTGCACTCCTTCTTCTGGCAGTATCGCCAACCGCTTCAATGGCGCAAGTTGGGATTGCCGCCGGACTGAACTTCGAGGAGTTGGGCGACATCAAGGCTACCGACAGACGGGCGACTGTCGACAACTCGACCGGCTATCACGTCGGCATCTTTTTCGATCTGGGGGCGGGGCCTGTTTCGCTTCGTCCCGGTGTGTTCTATCGCGACCTTGGCGAGATCGTCGTTTCCGACGGCGCCCAGACGAGTTCGTTCAATCTCAGCATGGTTGAAGTTCCAGTTGACCTCCGGCTGCAGGTTCTGCCCTCTCCGGTTGTCGCACCCTACCTGTTCGCCGGGCCTGTCGTCAGTTTTGCCTCAAGTCCGGATGACAACTTCAACGATGCCGTCCGCAATCTGCTTCTTTCCGCGAACGCCGGCGGAGGCCTCAATATTTCGCTCGGTTCGATAACACTCTCCCCGGAGATCCGATTCGGATTCAGCGTCAGCCGATGGCTCGAAGAGGGAAGAACAATCACGGTTGGCGGTGCCGAGATCGTATCGGAGGAGGTGTCGCGTGAGAACGCCGTGATGCTCCGCTTGGGCGTGAGCTTCTAGTTCGACTGGTTGTCGAGGTCCAGCGAGATCACAATGGGAAAGTGATCCGTTACGGTCATCGGATCGTACGGATGGACAAAGCGCACTTCTCTGACTTTTCGATACAGGTCCTTCGACAAAAGGATGTGATCGATTGCCGAGAGTTCGTCGACCTCCACGCGTTCATCACGGTCGCGGTCCCAGTGCGACGTGAAGCGAGCGGCTTGCGGTACATCGGCCATCACGTTGACGAGGTCATCGGCGTCACCCGGGCCGGCCTTCTTGATCCGTTTGAGGACGTCAGTTATCGGACGGTTGCCGTTTCGGTCGCGGATGAGGTCGTCAAAATCATTGAAGTCTCCTGCGACGATAACCTCACGCCCAGCCGATACTTCGTCTGCCACTGCCATACGGATGACCTCGGCCTGTCCCTGTCGCTTCTGAAGCCGCTCAGGATCTGAAGGTCGGGAAAGAAGATGGAGGCCGATTAGCGATACCTCTTCGCCGGCAAGGGTGAACCGTGCGATGATGTTTTTGCTCACACCTTGAAGATCGGCGCCTGCATCGCTTCGTGCCAGAACATCTGTTCGTGTGACTTCTTCGATCGGGATCCTGGAGAGGATGCCGACATCCTGGCCGGTAAAGAAATCCGTCCCATCAACCAGGTAGGGGCGGTATTCCATCCCTCGAAGCGACTCATTCAGGAGGAGTTCGAGCGTATGGAGGTTCTCGACTTCAACGATCACGACGATGTCTGCATCGAGTCGTCGCAGGGTCTCCCCGATGCGATCACGGTGGGTGCGTGCAAGTTGGGGATCGGCCTTCCAGGGGAAGATCGCTTCACCCTCATCGTCCATACCGTCGAAGAGAAACTCCGCGTTCAGCGTCGCGATCCCAAAGCCTGAGTGCCTGAAAACAGGAAACGGCTCCGGTTTGAAGAGCGGTGTTCGTGGGGAAAGGAGCGGTAGGCCGGACGAGCAGCCCTGAAGGACTGGGCCAAGCAATGCTGCGACAATCAGAAGCGTCAGCGTTGCCCGGGACGAACCGTACGTCACGCTCGAACTCACCTGCGTCAAGAAATGCCCTCGTAGAACCGGAAGCGCCGGTCGTCAATCGAGAAGCCCTTGTGCGGCGAGACGGGCTGCAGGCCAGATGCCCAGACAGGATGCCGTCTTCCGACCATTGACAGCTCTGAGTAGAAGTGTCGTGTCTGGATCGAGAAGGGCCTCCGCCGTCCGTCGTCTGTCTTCACGATGTAGGCGATCCGAAGGGCGTCACGCCAGCCCGGCAGGTCAGCGCCGGCAGGCAGGGCGGAATAGAAGAAAAGTGTTGGCGTAGTCGGATTGAAGGCCGAGAACTGGAACGGGTCAAGAATGACTCCCTTGTAGGTAGACTGGCCGCGGTACCTCGTCTCGACACGGTTGCGAACGACCCAACCGACAAGCTCCATCTCTTCTGGATCTTTGGTTTCCGAGAAGATGCAGCGCGCAAGCCAGAGCGTTTCGTCGTCGATCTCGGAAAGGGGTACGTCTGGAATATTCGACCACTCGACGATGGCAGTTCCCGTCGCGAAACCGGCGATCGGTTCTGTTTGATGCGTTGCCATCGGCAGGACGCCAACGGCCAACGACTCCCGATCGAACGGCATCGGAGTGAATGCCGCGGACGCGGTGCCGGCGCGGAACGCCAACGACGACGAGACGACGATTACCAGGCTGATCGAAACCAGGTATCGACGAACCACGCGGAGCGAAGATGATGTCGACGTCTGACCCAGAGTACGGTTTGGTCGAAGCAGTCTGAACATGAAGTCAGAATGTTGGTTAGCAATAACCAGCGTTCGCCAGCCCAATAGCGGATTCCTACGCTACTGAGTTCGTCCGGTTTCGTTCGGTTGCGGCCTCTCTGGTTGCGAGATTTGGCGACTTCGGAGGCCGGAGTGAACGGGTGAGGGCGGATAGGCGTACAAGACTGCGTCGAATCCGCGTTTTCTTATAAAGCGGGAAACTTAGCGACAGAGTGTCTACTGGAATTCAATTTATCGTGTAGTTTTTGTGGATATGCTGGAAGAGCTGCAGGAAACCGCTATTCGGCCCGAATCTGGCCATTTCTTTCCGTCTCGAACGGACCTTCGGATCGTCTTGGACGAGAATATCGTCGAATTTGAGCGATTTCTGGGCCTTTGCGGCTCCGTGACCGCAATGGCGGGATCCGAAATCACGAACCGGGTTCTGCTGGAAGAGCAGGCAGATGTCCTGGTCGTCAGAAGTGTTACGCGCGTGGATGCGGAGCTGCTCACGGGCACCGGAATCCGATTCGTCGGTTCGGCGACCGCAGGAATCGATCACGTCGATACGGCCTACCTCGGCTCGCGTGGGATCACCTTTCGGCATGCCCCCGGCTCCAACGCGGAATCGGTTGCCGAATACGTTCTTGCGGTCCTTCTGCGACTTGCCGCAATAACGGGTACCGGCCTGGAAGGGCGCTCACTGGGAGTCGTCGGATACGGACAAACGGGGAGCAGGGTTGCGGATCGTGGCCGTCGGCTGGGAATGCGTGTCGTCGCGACAGACCCGCCCCTTGCCGATCGCGGGATGGATGGGCTCGTCTCGTTGGAGGAGGTCTTCGAATGTGACGTGATCTCACTTCACGTACCGCTGACGACGCAGGGACCCTGGCCGACCTTCCACATGATCGACGACGCCGCGCTGGGTCGACTCAAGCCGGAGGCGTGGATTGTCAACGCTTCGCGCGGCGCCGTAATCGACGGTCGAGCCCTCGGTGCGTGGATTCACCATTCACCGCGTGCTCGCGTGGCGCTCGATGTCTGGGAGAATGAGCCGGTGCCGGACCCGAGGCTCATCGAT
>JAGQWL010000212.1 GCA_020437385.1 Bacteroidota bacterium | reverse complement strand
GGTCCATTCGATGGAGCCCAGCTCCGATACTTCTGGCGGCAGCTCGAACCTGCAAAGGACCAATACGACTTTGCAGAACTACAGGACCTTATGGACCTGCTGCGTGCCCATAACAAAGGTCTGTTCGTCCAGATCCAGGACGTCACGTTCAGCGAAAGAATACCGGCTCCGGACTATCTGACCGATGATCCGGAATACGGCGGCGGCGTCGAACGAAAGTACGAGCGCTACGGAACCGGCACGCCCGAGTTTGGCGGATGGGTGGTGCGTCGATGGGATCCAGCGGTGGTCGGACGCCTATCGCGGCTACTCCACGCCCTGGGCAGCGAGTTCGATGGAGAGCTCACCGGCATCAACTTCGCCGAAACGGCTCTCGACTTCGAGCGGGAAGACACACTCAGCCCTTCCGGGTATTCCGCCTCATCCTATGCCGACGCTACGATCGCATTAATGGACAGCGCATCCCATGCCTTCTCCACAACCGTCGTCATCGAATACGCCAACTTCATGCCGGGTGAAGGGAAAAGCACCGGACGCGGATTCCTTCGCAAAATCTACGCGGCGGCAGACAGTCTCGGCGTTGGTGTGGGCGGTCCGGACATACTCCCGTTCCGCCCCGGACAACGCGCCCAGAGCCTTCCGCTCATCGCCTCGCGGGCAGAAACCACACAGGCGGGAATGGCGGTACAGGACGGAAACCTCGCCGACATTCATCCTGTCACCGGCGAACGGGCGACGGCCGAGTACGTCTATCAGTTCGCGGCCGATTCACTCCGACTCGACTACATCTTCTGGGGAACCGAAGAACCCTGGTTCAGCGAAGAAGTCGTTCCGCTTGTTACCAGTCTGAAGGCGCACGCGCACTAACCGAGTTCGATCTCCGGAACGTGCGTCGTCGCCGTGATCTTTGCGGTCACGTCGTCCGTCACGATGCTCCACTTCTGCCCATCCCGCACGACCTCGATCGCCGGCATCACACCGTCCGATCCCTTCCGCGAAACCAGAACCGTCAGAATGTGATGCGTCAATGCCTCGCCCGAGTGTACCTCGATGCACGGGAAGACGCCGGTCTCATCCGGCACATCCAACTTCGTCACGCGCGGTGACGCGTCTACATCCGAAGAAACAAATCCGTGGAGACGGGCGCCGGGGCGCGTTATCGTAAACCGATTCGCCTTGGCAAACAGCCGCGCCGCGCCGTCCGCATTATCCGGAAAGAACCTTAAATCAACCGTCTGCGGGCGATAGCGCAGTCGAATCTGATCGAGCAGGATCAGCGTGTCGGGCTTCGCGAACAGCACGGTTCGAAGAACCTGATGTACGTGGTAGTTGTCGAGAATGTAGGCGGCCGACGCGTCGCTCGTCCACCACGCCCGATCTCCGAGATCCTCATACCGAAGAATCGTGGCATAAGCCTTCGAGTCGTTCGTTCCCTCCGTCCCATCCACGTACGGATGCCCCCGACCGTCGATCAGCACCGCGTTATGCGCCTCCGTCTGACGAAGCTTCCAACCCGGACTTCGCCGATCGTAGGCGGCACCGTACTGGTCGGTAAGCAGCCGCTCGCCGTGTGTCTTGAAAAGGATCTCGTTGCGATCCGCGTGCTCGTGATTCGCCGGCCCGCCGCTCTTAAACGCGACAACCGCGTCATCCGGATCCCAACCCGTCCGACAGACGATCCAGTTCAGGTCGTTCCGCATGTTCAGCAGCGACGGATCAGGTGCTTCCGAAGGTGCATCCGGATCGTACCACAGCAGGTCAAAGTACCATCGCGGCGACGAGGCATTGTCCGCAAGAAATTTCGAAAGCGGATCACCCGTATAGCGCCCCATAAGCGCGAGCGAACCGGCGGCGACACTTCCACGCGCGTCGCTGAAGTTCACGATGTCGACCTGCCCGTCGGGAAGCCGACCCATCTGCATCATGAGGACGTAGCGAAGCACGCCGTCAAAATTTACGAGACTCGTCCAGTCCACATCACCCTTGATCCGTCGATGTGCCTGAATAAACGGAAGCATCGTCCGCAGACTGTAGTCGAGATAACTCAGCCCCTCGAAGTAACTCCCGTCAGGCGAGAAGAGCTTGAGGAAGCGTTTGCCGCTGGCAACCGACAGAGCCAACCATTCATCTGCGCGATCGTCGACGCCCTGTAGCGCGAGCGCACCGAGGCCGAGGGCACCTGTAGGCGCTGCGCGGAGGTTGTTCGCGCCGAGAATCATCGGCCACCGCTCCATCGTGATGTCGTAGAAGCCCGCATGCTTTTCGTCGAAGTCCCAACCGACAACTGTCTCCGGGTGCTCCATCCCGTAGACGGTATTGTAGCATGCCTGGCAGCCGTTGTCGCCGATGGCCCGTACGAGCCGGTCCTCCAGTTCTTTATTCATGGCCGAACCGAGGACCTCCCGCGCAAGCAGCGCCCGAACGGCCGTGTACGACGCGCGCTGAATTCCGAGCACTTTCGTTCCGCCATCGCGGAAGTAGTCCCAGTACGGCATGTCGGACAATCGACCGAGTGCTTCGAGGATCGAACGCTCGCGTGCAGCACTCGGATCAATGAGTTGAACCATCGCGCTCTGGGACATCTGCCACACCGCCGCATGAAAGTCGCGGATGAAGTCACCCGACGCGTCGAACTTGTCAAAAAGGACCGCGAGCTCGTCGACTGGATGTGACACCCATTCGTCGTACATCGGCTTCAACAACGGCGTTCGTGCGTTGGCCTTGATCCGCGGAACGTCCGCCGGCTCAAAGAACAGCCTCTGTCCGTCTCTGCGCGAATCAGCAACCAGAGGGGCGCCCGCTGCACCGAGCGGCCTCAGGCCGGCATACACAAGTGACGTCCCGGAGAGAAAGAGCAATTCGCGTCGGTTCATGGCAGATCCCGAATGGTTGGCGTTGGACGTCAGATTATCGACAGAGGCTGCGATTAGCAAGCCGACCGTTTCAAACCCGGACCATCAGGCCTCTCCAATCGGATTCCTTGCCAATCATCGAACGACCGTCATCGGACGCGTCACGATCGTATCCCCCGCCTCCAGTCGGTAGAAGTACTGGCCCGCAGCGAGCCCCGACGCATCGAAGGTGATGCGTTGTTCGCCTGCGCTGGTCCACTCATCCGAAAGGATATCCGCGACCCGCCTGCCGAGCATGTCGTAAACAGCGAACGAAACTGTCGACGCCTCCTTGAGCGAAAACAGGAACGTCGTACGTCCAACGAACGGATTCGGGAAGTTCTGATGCAGCCGCACGTCGACCTCCTCGGGCAGCTCCGGCAACGGATCATCGCCGCCTTCCACCGCCGTCGTGAAGACCGGGCTGCCGCCGCCGCTCGTGGTGATCAGTACGCCGTCGTTCCCGACCACGATGCCTCGATTTGCGTCGTACATAGCGAGCCCGAGCGGCTGGCCGCCGCTCATCAGGCGCTCGGTCGACCAGGTGAGTCCGCCGTCTTCGGTACGCCAGATCTGCCCCCAGTACGTTTTCGTATCAACGTCGTATCGTTCATCCAGGACGTAGCCCCTCTGGGTCGACCAGAACTCGAGATCCGTCAGTCGCCCCGACCCAAGCGTACCAAGATCGATGATCGGCGTCCACGTCGCACCGTCGTCGTCGGACCGGTAGAGCGCCGCCGTGTAGGGATTGTTATTTCCCCGGCCGCCAATCCACGTTGATCCGCCGATGTAGTCCAGCTTGCCCAACCAGAAATTGTCATCAAACTCCTTCTGGACAACCCACGTGTCGCCACCATCGTCCGTCCTGAATATCGCATTGCGCTGCTGGGATCGGCCTGCGATGATCAACCCATTCTGCGAATCCTTGAATTCGATATCGCTAACATTCGGATCGGTCGGAAAGAGCGGCGACTCAACATCGGTCCAGGTTACACCATCATCTGTGGATCGCATGAATCGGGCGCCGCCGCCAACAAACCAGGTCGTCCCGCCGACGTAGCGTATCTCGTCGAAAGAGGGAAACGACGACAACACATCGAAGTAACCCTGGCCAATCCACGTCGCTCCGCCGTTTGTCGAACGGTACATTGCATAACCCTGCGAATCGTTGTCGTAATCGAATCCGACCGCAATCCCGACGCTCGCGTCCGGCTTGAAATCAACACTGCGGAGGTACGGGGTTGTGCCGATCTGACGGATCGCTACCGAGTCCCAGGACGCACCGCCGTCCTGCGTTCGCAGAATCATCGGACGCGTTGAGGCACCGCCAACAGCAAACGCGGTCTGGTCGCCAACAAAGGCAACTCCGGAAAGTCGAATGTTCTTGTCGGCCGCCCAGCTCGGCGTCCGATCAATCCAGTAGAACGTTTCGGGCGGCGCGCTCAGATAAAACTTGCAGTAGGCGCGCGTTGGCTTTGCGATGTCGCCGTCCTTGAAGAGAAGGTATTCCCCGTCGGACACCAGCGCGTACGCCGCCTCGATATCCGCACACGACGCGCTCTGCGAGACAGGAAGCTGGAGTGTACGAGTCGTGACATCGCCGCGCGCGTTCGTAACCGTCACCTCACCGCCGCCCGCGGCCGGCGTACTGAACGTCACTTCATTTGTGTAGAAACCTGATTCACCCGGCACCAGGTCGACAACCTTTTCGACCCCGCCGACCGTTACACGGGCCGAGACCGTTCGGATCGGAAAGGCGCCCCCGGCGCCGGCACGCGCGCTGACGTACACCTTCCGCATATCCGGCGAGTAGGTCGCCATGTCGATGATGGAACGCGGATCGGCGCCCGGACTGGAGAGTCGGAGATCGGTGCCCGGACGCATCCTAAGCGAAAGCAGATTGTTCGGCGCGCCGGCGTTCTCCCAATCTGAAACGAGTTGGTCAGACGATGTCATCGCGTACCAGTTCGACGGATACGGCCTTCCCTCGATCGCAGCATTCTCATTGCTGCCGGTGACGTTAGACACGAGGTCGAGAATGTCGCGGAGGGTGAGATTCAGATCCTTGTCGGCGGGATTGGGATAGTCTTTTCCTCCGAATACGCGGTATTGCTTCTGCTCGTCGCCAACGTGCAGATTGAGATAGACCGTCTGCGCCTTGATCCGGCTTTCAAACGACGCCCAGTCACAACTGATGTCCGCACTGCAGGACCAGGAACCCCCGCCTGCGGGGTTCCAGCGCAGGATGTCTGCCTGCACCTCGGTGACAGCCATCGTCAGCGGCGCGCCCGACTCAATCGCCTTGAGCTGTTCGAGGTTCAGCGTAATCGGATGCGTGCCGCCGTTGGCATCTTCGGACGAGTCGATGATCCAGGGCCCCTGTCCACCGGACGGAAAGCTCTGGCCGGCATCGAGCAATCCCGTCACCACCGGGGTGCGAATACTGGCGACGACTTCGCTGCCGATCTTCAGGTTGAAAAAGAGGCGCACGTCGCGGGCCTGCGCCGATCCGGCATTCACGACTCGGATGGCCAACGCGAGATCCGCCGCCTCGTTGACGTCGACCGTGGTCGCCGTATTCCAGTCGACAGACGACGTGCGCGTAGATGACGTCGTATGCGCGGTCGATTCGGTCACAGATCCGCTTGCGGAATAGCCCGCCAGACCACCCGGGCCGACGGACCCAGTCGCCGTCACCTCGACACTCTCCTCGTGCGTGGTCGTTGTCGAGTTTTCGTACGCGCTCGACAGCGAGCCCCCCTTCGCATCGGTTATGGTTGTTCGCGGCGTCACCGTATAGCTGGCAAGATCAACTGCGATGATATGTTCGGCGGCAACGTACGGATGGTTGTAGGGGGCCGATACCGGCATGTTGGCACCACTCACCTCGTCAAAATCGCTGAACGGGTCGCCGTCCGTGCTCCACTGTTGATAGTCCGTTTGATAGCAGGGGAAGTCGACCTCGGGGTCGCAGGATTCAAGACCGGTGCTGCTGTTGTAGTAGTAGCCGTTGAGTTCGAGGTCGTTCGGGACGCCGTCGCCGTCGACATCCGGGCTTTGTGCGTGCGCGGTTCCGACGGTGCAGAGTACTGCGAATGCGACGCTGAGGATTGGAAACACGCGGTGGAGGGAGCGCGATATGAATGCGAGCATGGGTGTGGAAGCGGTGCTTCTGTCTGATTGAGGTTCCTGTTTGCTAACGCAACAAATCCGCACTGATCTGATCATCCTGTCGTTCACCGACGGGCAACAAAGAACCCGGCCCCGCATACCATTCCAACAAAACGACTGCATCGATAAGCGCCACAACGACTCATGGGACTACGCAAACGGACGCAGCATGACGACGGCGTATCGTTTCTGGGAGCGACAGCGATTGGAATCGGTGGCATGGTGGGCGGCGGAATCTTCGCCGTGCTCGGGATCGCTGCAGAAATGGCGGGCACGGCCGCTCCACTGACGTTCGCCGTCTCCGGCGTCATCGCCCTGCTCACTGCTTATTCGTACGCGAAGCTGTCCGTCGCCTTTCCCGGAGCAGGCGGCACCGTCCTCTATATTGACAAGGTTTTTGGTGTTGAGCTCGGAACCGGCCTTCTGAACAATCTTCTCTGGCTCAGCTACATTGTCACGTTGTCGCTCTACTCCGTGGCGTTCGCAAATTACGGAGGCGAGTTGCTGTCGCTCGACGGTTCGCTGGCACACCACCTGCTGATTTCGGGAGGCATCCTCCTGCCGGCGGTGCTGAACGTCGCCAGTCCGGCCTTGATTTCGCGGACGGAGACCTACGTCGTGGGCGTGAAGGTCACGATTCTTGTCCTCGTGATCGTGGTCGGCCTGGGCGGTGTGGACGGGGCGCGGCTGAATCCGGATACCTGGGGTTCTGTTCCGTCCCTGCTCGCGGCAAGCATGATCATGTTTGTGGCGTTCGAGGGATTCGAACTGATCGCCAATGCGTCGAGCGACGTACGCGACTACAAGAAGACACTGCCGCGCGCGTTCTATGCGTCCGTTGGAATTGTGACGGTGTTGTACATCCTGATCGCCATTGTCACGGTCGGAACACTGACACCGGAACAGATCACGAGCGCAAAGGACTACGCGTTGGCAAAAGCCGCGGAACCCTCGCTCGGCAACATCGGCTTCACCCTGGTTGCCTCGGCCGCGGTACTGTCTACGTTCTCGGCGATTAATGCGACGATCTACGGCTCGGCGCGACTCGCCTACACAATCGCCGAGGAGGGCGAGCTGCCTGCCTACTTGAAACGAAAGGTGTGGACGCGTCCGGTCGCGGGACTCGCGACTACAACTGTCTTCGCACTCCTGATGGCCAACACGGTTGACCTTACGAGCATTTCGACACTTGCGAGCGCGGGTTTCCTGATCGTCTTTGCGGTCGTAAATGCCGCAACGTTTCGGGCATCAAAGAAGGTCGATGCCAGCCGGTGGATTTCGGGAATCGGTGTGGCGGGCTGCACCGTCGCGTTTGTCGCGCTGATGGTTCACTCAGCGCAAACGAACCCGCAGGCATTGCTCGCGGCCGGCGGACTGCTGATCCTGATTGCGGCGCTGGAAATGTTCATCCTGCACGTCCATCGAAGGGGAGCCGAACAGTAACGCGCAGACGGCAACAAAGCGGCGAGCCAGCCGCGCAATCAACCAGGACGTTGTCCATCTCCACGTAGAGGACTTTCGCACGGGATGGCTCACTCCGCCTTTGCGACCGGCGGATCCTCGCCCAGGTCCTCAAACCATGCCTCAACCGGGCCCTTTGCCTTGATCGTAAGCGGGCGGCCCATCCGATCGACCGTTTTGCCGGCCTGCATCAGTACCCAGCCTTCCGAGATGCAATATTCCTGGACGTTGCGTCGCTGCGTGCCCCGGAAGCGGATCGCGACACCGCGACCCAGTTTCTCTTCGTCGTAATACTTGCTGTTCGGAACGATAGAGAGTCGATCGGGCGGGACATCCGGGGCCTTCTGTTCTTCGGACATGCGGGGTGCTCTTTTGTGCGGTGGACAGTCACTTGGCACAAATTACGAACCGGACGAGTGGAACCGTACGTACCCGCACACGTTCGGCGGTTCTCTATTGAAACAGCAATGCCGTTTCGAGGGAACCGGAGGCGGGGAAGCGTATTCCACGGCCCGATTTGGCCGACAGGTGAAGTCACGGGAATCCCTGACACAACGGCAATTCAGTAATTCCTTAAATTGGGCCGCTTTCGCGTGTCAGCGGTACATCCGGCCGCGCCGGGATGGCCTGAACACTCCGAAAACCCACACGAAGCAACGTTTTTACGTTGGTCCGACCTGCCTCTATTGTGATATCCGGTCCGGAGCCGATCAGATTGTTAACTTCAGCCGCTTTTTTTGGCGGCTTACTCTCTGTCGGGACGGCGCCAACCGCAACATCCCGCCGCTGCCTGCGGCATCCCACTATCAAATCGACCGCAGTACTTCATGGAGCGTAACGTCCTCCGCCCGGCCACGGCAAGCAATCTCGTAGGCCTGCTGGAATCTCGCGCCCTGCATCAGGGTGATGATCTGGCCTACACCTTCCTGTCCGACGGCGAATCCGATGAAATCTCTGTCACGTACCGCGATCTCGACCGCCGTGCGCGTGCGATAGCCTCGCAACTACAGTCCACCGGTGCCCGTGGATCGCGTGCGCTCCTGCTCTACCCGTCTGGTCTCGAGTACATTCAGGCGTTCCTCGGCTGTCTCTACGCCGGCGTGGTCGCGGTCCCAGCCTATCCGCCGCGAAAAAATCAGTCCCTCGACCGAATCGACAGCATTGTTACGAATGCCGAGGCGACGCACGTTCTCGCGACCAGCAGCATCCTGCGCGATATCGAACGCCAGTTCGCGGAACATCCGCATCTTGAGGCGATGCACCGGTTGGCTACCGACCAGCTCCCGACTGAGCTCTGCGATGCCTACTCCGAGTTCGACATCAAGGGCGAAGACCTCGCGTTTCTGCAGTACACCTCCGGATCGACCGACCACCCGAAGGGCGTCATGGTCAGCCACGCCAACCTGATGCACAACCAGGCGCTCATGAACTCGGCGTTCGGACTCGGTGACGGCGACCGCGTCCTCGGATGGCTGCCGCTTTATCACGATATGGGCCTCATCGGGAACGTCCTGCATTCCCTCTATTGCGGCGTCCCCTGCGTTTTGATGGCGCCCGTCACGTTTCTTCAGAAGCCGATCCGATGGCTCGACGCCATTACCCGCCACCGCGCGACCGTAAGCGGCGGACCCAACTTCGCGTACGACCTCTGCGTTCGGAAGATCTCTGAAGAGCAGCGAGAAGGACTCGACCTGAGTTCGTGGACCGTCGCGCTCAACGGCTCCGAGCCCATTCGTGCTGCCACGCTGAACAACTTCGCCGACGCATTCGGTCCGTACGGCTTCCGCAAGGAATCTTTCTTCCCCTGCTACGGGCTCGCCGAGGCGACGCTCTTCGTCTCCGGCGGACCTCGGCAGCAAACCCCACGCATCGACTGCGTGGATCCGGACGCGTTTGCGACCAATCGGATCTGTCCGGTCGCGTGCGACGCCGGCGAGCCGCATGCGCTCGTAAGCAGCGGTCACGTCTGGGAGGGGCAGAAACTGCAGATCGTGAACCCCGAAACGCTCCAGGTCTGTTCCGATGGTGAGGTTGGCGAAATCTGGCTCGCCAGCGGAAGCGTCACGCAGGGCTACTGGAAGCGGCCGGACGAAACGAAGGACTCCTTCGACGGCCACGTCGCCGGAAGCAACAACGGCGCTGCGCTTCGAACCGGCGACCTCGGCTTCCGAATGAACGAGGCGCTGTTTGTTACCGGCCGGTTGAAGGACCTGATCATTATCCGCGGTCGCAATCACTACCCGCAGGATATCGAGGCGACGGTCGGATCCGCGCACGCTGCAGTCCGCGCCGGATGTGCCGCGGCGTTCAGCATCGATGTCGACGGGGAGGAACAGCTGGCCGTCGTTACCGAAGTCACGCGTACCGCGATGCGGGATCTGGACGCTGACGCGGTGAGTGCGGCGATCCGAAAGGCCATCTCCACCGCCCACGAATTGTACGCGCACACCATCGTGCTCATCAAGACGGGCAGCCTTCCAAAGACAACCAGCGGCAAGATTCAGCGCCGGAAGTGCCGTCAGGACCTGCTTACCGGCAGCCTCCTTATCGTCGGTACGGAACACACGTTTTGCGGCGACGGTTCGGGCGTCGAGGCCGATCTGGCGTCGGAGATTTCAGTCAGGCCGACGGCCGGGAGCCACGCAGGAAGCAACGCAAACGGCGGTGCGCCGAATGGAAACGGCATCGCGTCGAACGGCATCGCGTCGAACGGCATCGCGTCGAACGGCATCGCATCGAACAGCAACGGAAACGGATCGACGGCGAAGTCGAACGGCCATCAGCCGCTTACCCGCGTCGACCTCCTCAAGCCCGACACGGGTGCCCGGGCCGATGCGCTCGCCGCCCACATCCAGCGACTGCTCGCCCGCGCCCGCAAGACCACTCCCGATGACATCAACATCGAGGAGCCGCTCAGCAACATCGGCCTCGATTCACTCGACCTGGCGGAGCTGACCGCAACGATCGAGAACGACATGCAGCTCATCCCGCCGTCGCTCGAATCGATGCAGGATCTGACGATCCGCGAGCTCGTCGGCCGTCTGGCGATCCAGCTCGGAGTGGGTGGCGAAACCGATGCTACGGACGCTATCGCGGGTGAAAGCGCAAACGGAACGGCGACGCCCTCGGATCTTTTCGCCAAGTGCGACACGGACAAAGGTTACTTCGGCAAGTACCGACTCGCCGGCGACAAGTACTTCACGCAACCGGTTCTCGAAGGGCCGATTGGACCGCGGATGCGATTCGACGGACGGGACGTCGTTGTCTGGTCCGTCAACAATTACCTTGGAATCGCGAATCATCCGCATGTTGCGGATCGCGCACGCGCCACGCTCGAAACCCACGGAACGTGGGCGCCCATGGGCTCCCGACTGCTGACGGGCAACACCGAGCGACACATGGCGCTCGAATCGCGGCTCGCCGGCTTCCTCGGCAAGGAATCGTCGATCGTTTTCAACTTCGGCTACATGGGGGTGATCGGCACGATCAACGCACTCGTCGAAGAATCCGACACCGTGATCATCGACAGCCTTTCACACGCGTGTATCGTGGACGGGGCGCTTCTCGCCTCCCGCGGCAAGCAGTTCAGGGTTTTCCGGCACAACGACATGGAGAGCCTCGAAGATCAGCTCCGGGCCGCGAACGCGAACCGACGCGGCGGCGTGCTCGTCGTCACCGAAGGCCTGTTCGGAATGACCGGCGACCTCGCAACGCTGCCGGAGATCTGCGATCTCAAGGAACAGTACGACGCCCGCCTGTTCATCGACGATGCCCACGGCTTCGGCATCATGGGACCGACGGGCGCGGGTACGGCCGAACACCTTGGCGTGCAGGATCGCGTCGACCTGTACTTCGGCACCTTCGCCAAGTCCTTCGCCGCCATCGGGGGAGTGACTGCCGGCGATC
Source organism: Bacteroidota bacterium (assembly GCA_020437385.1). Classification (GTDB taxonomy): domain Bacteria; phylum Bacteroidota; class Rhodothermia; order Rhodothermales; family JABDKH01; genus JAGQWL01. The sequence goes on along the minus strand of JAGQWL010000212.1, from coordinate 4,436 downwards.
GCAACGTCGTCGACTACATCCGCTACAACGCCCGGCCGAACATCTTCGCTAAGAGCCTGCCGATGATCTACGTTGAATCTGTCGATGCTGCGATGGACATCGTGGAGGCCGAAGGCGAACGACGCGACCAGGTCTGGCACATCTCGCGCAAACTTCAGAAGGGACTCATCGATCTCGGCTTCACCGTCGGCTCGACCGAATCCCCAATCACTCCGGTCTATATTCCGGCAGGTGACGAGGAGACGGCAACGCGCGCGATGAAGCTCATGCGAAGCGAGTATGGTGTGTTCGTGTCTGCCGTTACGTATCCTGTTGTTCCACGCGGCGTCGTCCTGTTCCGGCTCACGGCTACGGCTGCTCACACGGATCAGGATGTCGACGAAACCCTGGAAGCGTTCCGAATGCTCCGTGATCAACTCGGGCTCGCGCTGACTTCCAACGGCAACTGAGCCATCCGGCGGCGCCGGATCAGGCGTCACAGGTTTCATACTCCATGTCGTACAACATCTGCGGTATCCAACAGGTCGGCATCGGCGTGTCCGATGTCGACGAGGCGTGGAAGTGGTATCGCCGCACCTTCGGGATGGACGTGCCCGTGTTTCGTGAGGCCGCCGAGGCCCCGCTCATGACACGCTACACCGGCGGCGACGTGCAGTCCCGCGATGCCGTGCTCGCCCTGAACCTCCAGGGCGGTGGCGGAATGGAGATCTGGCAGTTCACCAGCCGCACACCGGAACCGCCTCCGTTTGAAATCCAGCTTGGCGACGTCGGAATTCTCGCCGCACGGATCAAGACACGCGACGTCCAGGCGGCGTTTAATCAATTCGCGTCGGGGGGCATCAACCTGGTTTCGCCGGTCGTCCGGGACCCGGCGGGTTCCCCGCACTTTTTTGTCCGGAGTCCGGACGGCCTCGTTTACGACATCGTCCAGGGGATGAGTTGGTTCGGCAAAGGGCGTCACGTGACCGGAGGGCCCTCCGGCTGTATCCTCGGTGTGTCGGACATCGACTACGCGCTCCGTCTGTATCGGGACGTGCTCGGTTACGACCGGATCGAATACGACGAAACGGGAAGCTTCAATGACCTGAAGAGCCTTCCCGGCGGAAACCGCCGATTCAGGCGAGTACTGCTCACCCACTCCCGCGACCGCGTGGGTCCGTTCGCCAGGCTTCTCGGCCGAAGTCGGATCGAGCTGCTCCAGGCGATGAACGCATCGCCGCGCCGAATCTACGCAGATCGTTTCTGGGGCGACCTCGGGTTCATCCACCTGTGTTTCGACGTCACGGGAATGGACGACCTGAAGTCCGCCTGTATGTCCGCCGGATTTCCGTTCACCATCGACAGCAACAACTCGTTCGACATGGGCGAGGCGGCAGGCAGGTTCGCATACATCGAAGATCCGGACGGCACGCTCATCGAGTTTGTTGAAACACACAAGCTGCCTGTACTGAAGAGATTCGGTTGGTATCTTGACCTGCGGAAGCGCTCGGCGACCAAACCGCTGCCGAACCTGCTTATCCGCGCGATGGGTCTCGGTCGCGTCAGGGACTAGCGCCGGCGCGGCGGACCGCCCATCCGCAGTCAATGTGAACGAACGTTCAGCACTCGGCCCCGCCAATGTATTTCGACGGACAAACTGTCTGGATCACCGGGGCCTCCGCCGGAATCGGCGAGGCCCTCGCCCACGAATTCGCCCGCCGCGGCGCCCGGATCATTCTGTCGGCGCGCCGCGAGTCGGAACTTGAGCGGGTTCGCAAGGATCTGCCGAATCCTGCCAACCACCGCGTCGTCGTGCTCGACCTCGAAGACGGCGCGTCGATCAATGGTGCGGCGCAACAAGTTCTGGCGGATGGTCCGGTCGACGTACTCGTCAACAACGGCGGACTCAGCCAGCGCGCCAATGCCCTCGACACGGATCTATCGGTTGATCGGCGTTTGATGGAGGTCAACTATTTCGGGACGATCGCACTCACGAAGCTGGTCGTGCCGAAAATGGTCACGCGCGGCTCCGGGCACGTGTTGGTAATCAGCAGTGTGGCCGGCAAGCTCGGTGCACCGCAACGTTCAGCATATGCCGCATCGAAACACGCCCTGCACGGTTTTTTTGACGTGCTGCGTGCCGAGGTCTACGACAACGGCGTGTTCGTGACAATTGCCTGCCCCGGTTATATCCGCACCGATATTTCCCGCAACGCCCTCACGGCGGATGGACATCGGTACGAGCAGATGGACGACAACCAGCGAAACGGGATGGACCCGGATGCCTGTGCGCGGGAGATTGTCGACGCCGTACGCAAGCGCAAGGCCGAAATCTACGTGGGCGGCCGGGAGACACTCGGCGTGTACCTGAAGCGGTTCACCCCAAATCTGCTGAACCGGATTCTGCGCAAGGCCGCCAACGCCTGAGTCGCCGCGTTACTGCAGCACGACGCAGGGACGATCCATCCATCCGGCACGCGAATCGGCTAGACGGTCACCACCGTGGACTTGACGCAGTAGACGGTTGGGAGATCGTCAAACAGGCAGTCCCACTGGTCGCCGCCGTCGCGGCCGATCCAGACCTTCCCGTTCGTCGTTCCCATGTAGAGCGCCGGCGCCTTCAGGTCGTCGAAGTCGAGCGCGTCGCGGAGCACCGTGTAGTAGGCGTCCTTCTTCGGGAATCCCTTGGTCAGCTTCTTCCACTTCCTGCCGCCGTTGGTGCTTCGCCAGACGGCAGGCTGTCCGCCGGGGCACGTGCGCGTTACGGTTTCAAGTGGGACGACATAAACGGTGTCGGGGTCATCCGGGTGCACGACAATCGGAAAACCGAAGTCCGACGGCAGGCCATCCGCAATGGAATACCATGATTTGCCGTCGTCGTCGCTTCGGAGGACGCCAACACCGGGACGGTCTTCCCATCCGCCGTGGTTCTGCATGTACAGGCGATCGGGCGCGGCCGGATGCCGGGCAATCTTGTGGACGCACTGCCCGAACTCCGGATAGGGATCCGGCACGAAGCCGGCTCCGACACCCTTGTTCGAAGCCTTGAAGGTCGTTCCGCCGTCTTCCGAGACGTAGTGACCGCCAGTCGAGATGCCGAGATGAATGTGGTCGCCGTCGAGGACGATCGTGTGCATACAGAGACCACCGTATCCTGGATGCCAGTCCCTGGCGTGTTCGTGATTGCTGATGCCCGGCATCATCTCCCACGAATCCCCTCCGTCCATGCTCCGAAACAGCGACGCCGGTTCGACGCCGGCGAGCAGCTCCTTCTTGCCACGACCGGGAACCATGGCCCAGATGTTCTGCAGCGTGCGGCCGTCGCCTTCCGGGAAGGCCGGAGCCGATTTTGTTTCCTTGAAGGTGTGACCGAGATCCGTCGAGCGGTAGATCTTGTTGCCAAACCACGGATTACAGCTCGACGCGTAGATTCGTGGCTTCTTCGCGCGCGTGTCCACGAGTGCCGAGTAGACGGGGACACCGTCTCCAAAGGGACCGCGCAATTCGAACCTGGTTCGCTTCGGACCCGACTCGGCGATGAAGAGACCTTTCTTGGTTCCGATGCAGAGAATAACACGTTCAGCCATTTTCAGCCTCCTGAAACAGCGGTTAGGATGATCAGCGTATCGCCGTTCTTCAATTGGGTTTCGACGCCGGCCAGGTCACGGATGTGCGCGTCGTTGACGAACAGGTTCAGATGTCGGCGCACCGCGCCTGTCTCGTCGCAGATGCTGCGATAAAGCTGCGCATTCACGCCGGCGAGACCTTGCAGGGCGGACCGCACGTCGGCGACGTCGAGTTCAACCGAGTCGGCTCCGCCGACATAGGGACGCAGGGCCGACGGCAATTGTACGGAAACGGGCATTGGGGGAGCATGCGATATTCGACAACCGAATATCGAAGCGGCGGATCGGAATCACAACGGGGATTTGCGACATTGGGACGGGGTATTTCCGCCGGTCGGCTTCAGGCACCCCGCGACAGTGAGAACTGCTCAGTCCGGACAACAGACGGAACGCCCAGCGAATCCGTGGAAAGCGCGTAGATGCGATCGCCACGCACGCGAATAGGCATATAGCCGTTTACCGGGAAGTCGAGGGCTACCGACGCAAGCAGGACTCCCTCGCGGGTAAACACATCGAATCGTGCGTCCGCACCGGCTTCCGTGGTCCGGCGCACCCAGAGGCGCCCGGTGCCATCAACGGTCACGTCCTGGATCGCCGGTTTCTGATCGGGCATCAAGGCGACAACGGCTTCCGCAGTCGCCCGGCGATCCGGATTTCTTTCAACGATGCTGGCGATGTACGATTCATGATCGGTACTCGTCACCGGGATCGGCGCAACATCGGCCTCGATCGTCAAAACCGTATCGCCTTTGGAATCGAGGTGGCGAATACGGTAGTCGGACTCATCGACTCGCCAGAATCCATTCTCGGGGTCAACCCTGACAACATCTG
>JAGQWL010000211.1 GCA_020437385.1 Bacteroidota bacterium | reverse complement strand
CAAAGTTCTTATCGCGGGCTTCACGTGATACCAGCTGGATTCCAACGAGCCGATCGGCAAAGTCGAGGCGGCGCTGCCGATCATCGCTGAGCCCGGTCCCGTTCAGGTAGTCGATGTATTCGTCACGATACTCGTTCGCCGTCACATAATCATCGTCAACCCGGATGACCGCAGGGTCATCCGAACCGACATCCTGAATGCGCCACGCAACGGCCGCCGCAGCAACCGCGAGCAGCGGGACTATGGTCAACAGACGCCTCATTCCTCTTCCTCCGCCGCAACAGCAGCGACCGCCTGCCGAGTCGTCTCGCGGACGATCAGTTCGGGCGCGAATACGGTGTGCTGCGACTCGCCGTCTCCAGACTCGAGCTTTTTGATGAGCCGCTCAGTCGCGAAGCGGCCGAGCTCGTACATCGGCTGTCTCAGCGTCGACAACCCCGCGTACCGAAGGAGTGGAATGTCGTCGAAGCCAACGACGGAAATGTCATCCGGGACGGCGAGGCCGTGCTCGCGCATTGCACGAAGCACGCCGATGGCCTGCTCATCCGACGTTACAAAGACACCGTCCGGACGGCGCGGACGCGAAAGCAACTCGCACATGGTCCGATAACCCGAGTCTTCGGTGTAGCCATCGCCGGCCTCGGCATCGAATGATATCAGATCTTCGTCAACTGCGATTCCCGCGTCGGTGAGCGCTTTGACGTACCCTCTCCTGCGATCTGCTGAGGGCACGGACCGAGGGCTCGCCATGATCAGTCCGACACTCCGACAGCCCGTTTCGATGAGGTGGTTCGTGGCGACATAGCCGCCCAGGACGTTGTCCACGACGGCGCTTTCGAATTCGTCGTGATATGTATCAGCAAGGACAACCGTAGCGCTGGAGTTCTTCAGCTTTTCGCAGAACGCGTCCGTGACGGGGTTTGAGAGGAAGAGGACGCCGGCCGCTCTGCCCTTCTTGAGTGCGCGATCGAGGCGGCTTTCCACCTCCTTATTGTTTCGAGCGAGGTAGACGAGAACGTCGTACGACGTTTCCGCGACGCGGTCCTGCACGCCTCGAAGGACCTCGAGGAAGAAGTTTGTCGCCCACGGCAACACGACAGCGATCAGGTTGGACTGGCGGCGTGCGAGGTTCTGCGCGGATGTGTGCGGCTCGTAGCCCAGTTCATCTGCAATCTCGAGAACCCGCTGGCGCGTGGCTTCCGCAACCCGTGTGGAGTTGTTTAGGACGCGAGAGACGGTTGCGATTGAAACCGACGCACGTTCTGCAATATCATATATCGTTACGTCCACTCTGGCTACGTGCCTTTGGCTACATCCGCGGTCGCTTCATCGACCGGCGAAGGTCCGGATGGGTCGAAACGCCCATTTCACCACGGAAACACCAGTCGAAATGAAAGCGCTTTCACGAAAATAGTTGAACCCATGCGTCTATGCAAGTGCCTTGCCGGTAATCCTACGTTCATGACGCGGACATATTCCGGAAATCCGGCCGAATTACGTCGCACGCCGTAGATTCCGGCATCCACGCCCCGACACCTGATGCCTCGCTCGACCTCTTCCGAAACGCCGGTCGGCCACACGCGGTTGTTCTCCGCTCTGATGTGGTCCATACCGGTTCTCTTTTTCGCTCTGCTCGAACTCGGGCTACGGGTAGTCGGCTACGGAGAAACCCTCCCGCTCTTCGTTCCGATCAAGGGCTACGAATCGTATCTGCAGCCATCAGACGTGGTCGCGCGCCGCTTCTTCCCGTCAAGCGGCGTGGTACCGGGGATTCCTTTCGACTCCTTTCGTGCCCAAAAGGACTCCTCGACAACCCGAATCTTTGTACAGGGTGGCTCGACTGCAGCCGGCTTTCCCTTTTACTTCGGGGGCAGCTTTGCGGACATGCTCGAGCAGCGTCTCCTTCAAACGGCGCCTGACCGTCCCGTCGAGGTCATTAATACGGCGATGGCCGCCGTCAACTCGTATACGCTTCTTGATTTCGTTGATGAGATCATCGAGCAGGATCCTGACATTGTGCTGATCTATGCGGGACACAACGAATATTACGGCGCGCTAGGAGTCGGTTCGTCCGTCTCATTTGGCAGGTCGCCGGCGCTCGTTCGGATGTTTCTCGCGCTTGACAACTTCCGAACCGTTCAGGCATTGCGTACGCTTCTGGGCAAGATCGCTTCAGTTGGAAAACGCGAGGTTGACGAGAACGCGGCGTCAACGCTCATGGAGCAGGTCGTCGGAGAACAATCGATTCCGCTCGACTCTCGCCTCTATCGCGCTGGTCTCGATCAGTTTCAGAGCAACCTGAGGAGAATCCTGGCTCGCTACGCGAAGGCGGGAGTCCCCGTCTACATCGGAACGCTCGCGAGCAATCTTCGCGATCACAGGCCTTTCATCAGCGGCCTCTCTACCGGCACAGACGCGAACGCCTATCGGGAAGCGTTGAAGCGTATTAACGATGCCGAACGCGGTGGCGAAGAAGCATCTAGTGTGCTCGATCGGGTAGACGAGCTCATTGCTGTCGACTCGCATGCAGCCGATCCGTGGTTCATCCGCGGCCGCTTGCTGTTGCGTCTTGGACGCGACAAGGAAGCGTTGACTGCCTTCGTCGCAGCGCGCGACAGGGACCAACTTAGGTTTCGCGCACCGACCGCAATGAACGAGATCATCCGCACAGAGGCAGCACGAACGGATGCCGTTGTCGTCGAAACCGAGCGGCGTCTTGCTGATCACTCGACAGATGGCATTATCGGCTCTGACCTGATGACGGAACACCTGCATCCGAATATCTCCGGTTACTTTCAGCTTTCTGCGGCTTTCTACGACAGCCTCCTGAAGACGAACGCCGTCCCGGGAGTGACCCGTGTTGTATCCGACGAGTCCGCCCGATCCGAGCTGCTCGTTACCGCCATCGACTCGCTCGTTGGTCAGTTCCGCGTTCAACAGTTAACGGGCAGTTGGCCCTTTCAGCCGAAGGGAACGTTGTCCCGTTTTCAATTGCCGGAAGAGAGCACGGACCGCGTCCAGCAGATCGCCGTCGACCTTTATCGCCGCAAGGTCCCCCGAAATGTCGCGCTGGACGAACTGCGGGCGTACTACCTCTCGAAGCGAGACTATCACAATGCGCTCCGAGCGACGTTGGCCGTTGTGCAGCGTTACCCGTTTCTCGCGAGTCCGTATCTGTCGGCCGCGAGCATCATGGTCGAACAGAGGAGGCTCGACGAAGCGCTTGCTTACGTTGACGCTTCGCTCGATCGCGCGGTGACCGCCGAGGCCCTGGGTCTCAAGGGGAGTGTCCTGCTCGCGAGGAACGAGGCGGCGGCGGCGATACCGATCCTTGAGCAGGCGCGCCAATTGGATCCGTCCTCGGTTCCGACCGAATACAACCTCGCCGGCGCGTACGCGATGATGGGGCGCCGGAGTGATGCGCTGCAGGCGATCGAATCGGTGCTGCGGAAGGAACCGCAGAACCAGGCCGCGTCGGCGCTGAGGTCCAGCCTGTTGAGGTAGCGAGTGTCTCTCAGGGGACAACCCGAGGATCGATCACGCTGCGCCGAGCGTCTCCTCGGTTTCGTCCCACTCTTCGATGGCTTCGAGCACGGCGT
>JAGQWL010000210.1 GCA_020437385.1 Bacteroidota bacterium | reverse complement strand
GATGATCCTGCCGGATGGAGTCGAGAGCACGCAGGCCGATGTGCTTCCCGCAAACGACGCGATCGCTATCCTCGAAAACCGTGCGCGTCCCAGGCCGGATGGTGCAACCAATCGGACCAAGTTCAAAGAGGATGCACCGTTCTTTCTCGCGGTCGGATTTGTTCGTCCGCACGTCCCGTTGATCGCGCCGGAGCGTCACTTCGAACGGTATCCCGAAGAGGAGACGTTCGTTCCACCAGTGCCGGCCGGTGATCTTGACGACGTTCCGGAGCAGGCCCAGGCGTTCACGAATGAGGTGCGCTTCGGAATGGATGAGCGACAGCAGCGGCAAGCCATCGCGGCATATCATGCAAGTATCAGCTTCATGGACGAGCAGCTCGGGCGTCTGCTCGACACGTTGGATCGGCTCGACCTTCGGCGGAACACGATCGTCGTGTTTCTTTCGGATCACGGGTTCAACCTCGGCGAACACACGAGCTGGCAGAAGCTGAGCCTGTGGGAAGAGAGCGTGCGGGTGCCGCTGATCGTTTCGGTCCCGGGCATGGATCACGCGGGAGAGGAGTCGGATGCGATCGTCGAGCTCATCGATCTGTATCCAACGATTGCAGAGCTGAGTGGTCTGGGCAGTGAGCGCCCCGCGGTACTGCAGGGTGAGAGCCTTGTGCGGTATCTCGAATCCCCGGCCGTGTATAATCGGAATGCGTCGGCGTACACGATCACGCGCGCCGGCGGTGGCTCGCTGCGAACGGATTCGTTTCGCTACAACCGATGGGGAGAGGATGCCGATGGGACGAACGAAGAGTTGTACGACCATCGCGTGGATCCGAACGAGTACTACAACCTCGCACGCCACACGGAATTCTACGGGCGGCTGACGGAGCTTCGGAGTGAGTTTGAGGATGCCAGGCGTGGGGCGCGGAAGGCGCCGTGATCAAGGCTGCCAGTCGGGCATGACGCGCATCATGAACTCCGCGAACATCGGCACGGTAAACTCCGTTTCTCCATGCGATGGACTCCAGACCATGCCCTTCTTGATCAAGCCTGTTCGCAGTGGACCGGCGGATGTAACCTTGATTCCCAACTTGCCGGCGATGTCTCCCGATCGATAGGGCCCTTTTCCCAAGGCTGCCATTGCGCGCAGGTAATCCTGTTCGCGATGCGTCAAGCGATCAAACCTGACCCTGAAGAAACTGTCGTCAAGAGCAGCGACGGCCTGGTTGCTGGCGTTGACGACATCGGACAGGGAAATTGGTGAGGCGTTGGCCGTGTTCCAGGCATGGGACCCCCACTCTTGCAAGAAGTATGGGTAACCCTCAGTCTTTGTAACGATCAACTCGATGGCATCGACGTCGATTTGTTCGCCAGCGGTGTGGATCGGCACCGCGATGGCGTCTCGTGCCGACGTGGTGTCGAGCGGGCCTACGTTGATGAACTGGAAAAGGCGTTCGGCGTAGCTCTTGATCTCACCGGAAAGCGCAGCGAGTTGCGGCAATCCCGCACCAATCAGGACAACAGGTAATCCTTTCTGGCCGATCTTGTGCATCGCGACAATCAAGGCTGCAAGATCTTGCTCCTCCAGATATTGTACCTCGTCCACAAGTATCGCCACGGGCCTTTCAGCCGCACGTGCCGCATTGGCGACGACGATCAGGAGTTCAGTAAAATCTGTTTCGAGGTCGCCTGATGCGAACGCAGGTTCCGCTTCAATGCCGACTTCAAACTCGCCGTATGCGACTTTGAAGACACTCGCGAAGCTACGTAGCGCACCAAGGGCGCGGTTGGCCAGCGTACGAGCTTTCTCAAATTTGCTAAGCCGATAGAGCACCACACGAAGCTGTGGCACCATGAGTGCTGCGAGACTTTTCTCTTCCGGCGCCTCAATCAGCATCGGGATATAGTCGCGCTCTTCTGCGAGTTCACCGCTTCTGACAAGAAGCACTGTCTTGCCTACGCCTCGAAGCCCAAGCATCATTATGCTCTTTGCATGTCGCCCGGCTTTGATCCGCCCCAGCGCGATTCGAACGTCATCAAGGATCTTTTCACGGCCCGCCAGTGAGGGGGGTCTCGACCCGGCTCCGGGGGCAAAAGGATTGGCAATTGGGTCCACAGCTTGAGGGAGTTATACCAAATTAGTGTATGTTATAGCGTCAAGTACCATAAACGTGACTAACTGTTTCAAATCGATCCAGGATGACGCAATTAAGCTCTCCAGTTGATTTTGCGCGATCCGACACCATGACAGGGCCCAGAAGGAATCAGCGGTGACCTGAAATGACGATCTGCTCGGCCAGCTTGAACAGATCGACCCGCAAACAAGCAATGCCGACAGTTTGTCGACCTCGTTTTTTGTCTGAAATCCCGATCTTTTGATGCTTGATCACCAATTCAGACCAGCAAAGATGACCCGTTCCCGATCTGCCCCGGTACTATTCGTTGCTCTTGCAGTCCTGACTGCCGTCGCCCCTGTCTCCGACTCGCATGCGCAGCCGTCCTATGCCTGGCACACGATGCTGTATAACGCCAGCGTCGCCGAAGCGCAAACCGTTGATGCCGACGGCAACATCATCACGGTTGGCATCGCGAACGAGTCCTGGCTCGGAAATGGCGGCGAAACCCCTGTGCACGCCTACACGACTCAAGGTAACGCGTGGATCCTCAAGGTCGACGCGGACGGCAACTATCTCTGGCACACGTTCATCGGCGACAACACCACAGTCTCGGGGCGAATTTATCTCGACGTTGTGACGGATGCCGCCGGCGACATCTACCTGACGGGCAACGTCTGGACAGGATCGGTGTGGAACGGCCCGAACGGTGAGCTCCCGCTGGAGGCCTTCCACGGCGGAAACCTTGACGGCTACGTCGCAAAGATCAGCAGCGACGGCGCGTACGTCTGGCATCGTTTCATCGGGCCGGATGGTTCGACAGCCGTCGAGGCAACGCACGCGGTGGGCATCGACTCGAAGGGCGACGTCTACACGACGAACTCGAATCTCCTCGGGTCGTACTTCGTGACAAAGTTCAGTCCGAGCGGCGCGCAGGTCTGGCAGTTCAACTACGGCACGGCGGAGCAGCAGGCCACGCAGGGCGACATCTATATCGATTCAAGCGACAACATTTTCGTCGCCCACCGAACAACGCTTGCGAAGGTGTTCAACGGTCCCGGCGGCGAGTCTCCTGTCAACACACTCAGTCCAAGTAATGCGACCGGCTTTCACATTCTTAAGGTCGACTCCACCGCCGATTACCAGTGGCACACGTTTCTCGGCGGACAGGTCAACGGAGTGCCGCTGCAGATCAGCAGTGACTCAAACGGAGACCTTTACGTCGCCGGTGATGCCTTCGGTTCATGGCTCGAGGATAGTGTCGCGCCCCTGAATGGATTCAGTGGCACCGCGGACATCTTTGTCGAGAAGACAAACGCGGATGGGGTTTACCAGTGGCACACCTTCTGGGGCGGCGACCAGACCGAGAGTGGTATCTCGTTTCGAATTGACAGTCAGGATCGTGTCGTCGTTTCCGGTCAGACTGATACCAACTGGCTCGGGGCAAACGGCACGGAGCCCATCGCTCCTATGTTGAGCAGCAACGGCGGCGTGACGATCGCGCTGGGTCCGGATGGTTCGTATCAGTGGCATTCGTTTCTGAACTATCCGATCCAGGCAACCGCAACGAACGCGTCGTCGTTGATCGTTACCGGAGACGGTCGCTACGAAACGAACCCCGATCACGTCGAGACAAATCTCCTGGGCGCAAACCTGCAGCCGCCGCTTTCCGGCGACGCGGTGTCGTCGGGACTGTACGTGTTGAAGTACAATCCGGCAGGACCGTCCTCACTCGAAGAGAGGGCGCAGACATCGAACGTCCGGCTGCACCCGAACTATCCGAATCCGTTTTCCGGCTCGACGGCGATTCGGGTAGAGCTGGATCGATCGACGGATGTCCATCTCGCGGTTTATGATCTGATGGGCCGTCACGTTCGAACACTTGCGAGCGGTACGTTTGGCCCGGGTGTACACACGTTTGAATGGGACGCTGCCGGTGCCGCGCCCGGTGTTTATCACGGTCGCCTCGAATCGGGTGTCGGCGGTGCAACGATTAAACTTGTGGTCGGGACGTAGGATCGTTCCGGCGGACTTCCGGGAGAGTATCGCAGTCCGCACGGGTGGCGTGCGTTTGGGTGACCGATGGTGTCGTCAACTGATCGGTGCCCACTGTCGCGGCGACGCGATTCCGAGGTCCTCGTACGCCGCGCGTCGCGAAACGAAGCCGTCGTAGTCGACGACAGATTCCGGTGAGTTGCTGCTTCGT
>JAGQWL010000209.1 GCA_020437385.1 Bacteroidota bacterium | reverse complement strand
AGAATGGGAGAATGGGAGAATGGGAGACGCTCGCTTCGCTCGCGAAGTTGTCAGTTGTCAGTTGTCACTTGTCAGAATGCCGCCGTCCTGCGAGAAATCGCGGTGGCTATAGCTTCGCTTCGAAGAAACGGAATCGACTCGGGACAGCGGCTCGCTTCGCGAGCATCCTTCATTCTTCAATCATTCCTTCATTCCTTCATTCCTTCATTCCTTCATGCTATCCTTCTTCGTCTCCGGCGACGCTCGCGACTAAACATCGCGCTCGATATGCGTTCCATAATCCGGCATCCGCCGCTCGTACGACTCGCCCATCAGCGGTGACGAAAAAAGAAAGTCGGCCGACGCGCGGTTGCAGGCGATCGGTATGTTCCACACCACGGCGATCCGAAGCAGCGCCTTCACGTCCGGATCGTGCGGCTGCGGCTCCAGCGGGTCCCAGAAGAACACAAGTAAATCGACGTCGCCCGCCGCGATCATTCCGCCGAGTTGGAGGTCGCCGCCAAGCGGACCGCTCTGCAGTCGATCGACATCCAACGAAAGCCGCTCGGTCAGGAGGCGTCCCGTCGTTCCGGTCGCAACCAGATTCAGCGTGGCAAGCTGCTCCCGATTGTATTCCGCCCACTCGATCAGGTCCTCCTTCTTGTTGTCGTGGGCAACGAGTGCCACCCGTTTGCGGCGCTTCAACGTAGAGTCGGCCATTTGATCAATATTGCTAAATTCGTTCGTTTCCGAAGTCCCGTTCCGAATTCCGAACCCGGACCTGGCAAAATGGGAAGGGTTCTTCGTTAACCAAGATAGACCCAGTTCGGTTCGTTGGTGCGTTCGCGCCCGCGAAATTAAGACCAATCCTCCCCCCGCAGTATGCAGATCCTGCTGCTCGCTACCTGGCCATTTCGGCGGCTGGCACTGTTCATCACGTCCGTGATCCGGCATTCGCTGCAGTGGTTCGATTCCGACGAAAAGCTTGAAGCGGACAGCGGCAAGTTCTGGGTAGCGGCACGCGGCCGCTCGCTCGCAACGAACGCACACTGGCGTGGCCACGGACCGTTTCGGAACGACGCGACCTGGCACGAAACGGGAGCAATGCACAAACGTCTGTTCATCCGTGCGGCAGATTGGATCGGCGTCGACCTTCACGACTGTCGAATCGTCGAGTGGGGATGCGGGGGCGGACTAAACGCAGTTCAATTCACAGCAGAGGCGAAGGAGTATTTCGGTGTCGACGTCAACTCCGAATCGCTGGCCGAGTGCGCGCGCCAACTTGCCGAACTGAACTTCGACGGCTTCCGCCCGATCCTTGTCGGCGTCGAAGATCCGGAAGCCGCAGTCGACGAGATCGGCGGTGAATGCGACGGGTTCATCTGCACCTACGTCTTTGAGCTGCTGCCGACGCGGCGCTATTGCGAACGAATCCTGGAAATCGCAGGGCGACTGCTTCGAAAGGGCGGCGTGGCATTGATCCAGATCCGATACCCTGGCAAACATCTGATCAGCAAATCGCGTCGGTGGAACTACGGCCGAAACATGCCTCACATGGTCACGATCGGCATCGAGGAGTTCTGGGAGATGGCGCGCGCATCGGGGTTCGATCCCATCTTCGTTTCGCTGCTCCCGCAGCAGCCCGAATTGTCCGAGGAGCGATACGCGTACTTCGCACTCCAGCGGTTATAAGCGAATAGGGCCCAAAGACGTTCCGGCGTTCAACATTCTTGCGAAAACGCCGATAATTCCGTCAATTGAGCCCCGAGTCGGTATCCGAGTTCGCCCGATAGTTCGCCCGATAGTTCGCCCTCAGATTCATGTCTGACCAGGAAGTCACCGCCCTCCTGCAGGAATTGAGCGCAGGCAACCGTACGGTTGTGGATGCGCTGCTGCCGCGCGTCTACGACGAACTGCACAACCTCGCGCGTCGGCAGCTCTACGGTGAACGAAAGAACCACACCCTCAACGCGACCGCCCTCGTCCACGAGGCGTACCTGAACCTCATCCAGCAGAAGGACGCCAACTGGCAGAACCGTTCGCACTTCATGGGAATTGCCGCGCTCGCGATGCGCCGCATTCTCGTGAACTATGCCAAGGCACGGCTCGCTGAAAAACGCGGCGGCGGTGCGGCACTTGCCACCTTCACCGAAGAGATGGCCGTACGCGAGGCCAGAGCGGAAGAGCTTGTCGCGCTCGACGAGGCGCTCGCCCGCCTCGAACAGCTCGACGAAAGGCAAGCGAAAGTTGTCACCCTCCGGTACTTCGGCGGACTGACGCAGGAAGAAATTGCGGATGTCCTCGACATCTCCGTTCCGACAGTCGGCCGCGACTGGCGCTTCGCGAAAGCGTGGCTCGCACGTGAGCTTTCGGCGGGGACCGACTAGACGACCACCGGCGTCGCGGTGGTCTTTCGCTTCGAAGCCAACGCCTCCGCCCGTTTCCCCAGCGCTCGCAGCATTCCCGGGAAGATGAACCGGTGCGGAACCGCCAGCAGGTACCAGTACAGGAAGCCGAACAACCCGCGCGGTTCGTAGAAGGCGGTCTGAGTGACCACGCACTCGTTATCATCCACGCCTGAAATTTCGTATTGCAGCCACGCGGTTCCAGGCAGCTTCATCTCGGCCCTCAGTCGCAGCAGCCGATCCTCCTCCACCTCCTCGACCCGCCAGAAATCGACGGTATCTCCCTCCCGCAGTTCGGTGTAGCTGCGACGACTCACACGCATTCCGATGCCACCAACAAGCAGGTCCAGGAAGCCCCGGACCTTCCAGAGGGCGTTCGCGTAGAGCCAGCCATTTTCTCCACCCAACCGCTTGATGACCGCGAAGGCATCCGACGCACTCGCCCGCACCCGAATCTGCCGGCGCTCCTTGATCATGCCCTCGTCGTCCTCCAGCGTCTCATGGATTTCGCCGATCGAGGTCGACGCAGCCCCACTCCAGATCGTCTCCACCTTGTCGTCCTCAAATCGCTTCAGCGCCCGCGACACGGCTTCGTCGTAGGCGAGCAGCTCAACATCGAAAAGCTCCTTTGCGCTTTCGTCCGTCACAACCACCTTGTTGTCGAGACCCTCGATAATCGGCCGGGCGATGCGGCTGTTGATCGGCGTCACGAGCCCGACCCACAACGAGGAAAGTCGCGGCGTCAAAACCGGAACGTGGATCAGGTACCGGCGGAGTCCGCGCGCCTTCGCGTACCCGTGAAACATGTCGCCATACGTCAACACGTCTTCGCCTCCGATCTCGAAGATCCGACCGCTGCTTTCCGGTACTTCGAGCGCCTGCGTCAGGTAGTTCAACACATTGCGGACGGCAATCGGCTGCGTCGGGGTGGACACCCAGCGAGGTGTGATCAGCACCGGAAGGCGTTCAGTGAGATAGCGGATGAGCTCGAAGGAAAGGCTGCCGGATCCGACGATCACCGCCGCACGGAATTCCGTGACAGGTACCGAGCGTGACCGAAGCGCGTCTCCGGTTTCGAGACGACTCAGGAGATGGCGCGACTGCCGATCAGCCTTCGGTTGGATGCCGCCAAGGTAGATGATGCGACGGACGCCGGCCTCCTCTGCCGCGGCGGCGAAGTTTTCCGCCGCGCGGGTGTCCCGACTTTCGAATTCATCCTCTCCCGCAGCCAGCGAGTGGATCAGGTAGTAGGCGACGTCGACGTTCCGGAGCGCGTCCGGCAGCGTATCCGCCTTGAGCGCATCCGCTTCGACCACCTCGACGCTGTCGCTCCACGGACGTTGTGCCAGCCTTTCGGGATCGCGCGCAAGGCAGCGTACGCGAAACCCCAGCTCCAACAGCCGCGGAACAAGTCTGCCGCCAATGTAGCCGGTGGCTCCCGTAACCAGTATCAGCGGACCGTCAGACATCAATGTTTGGCTTGTTTTGCGCGGATGATCGATTTTCGCGGACTTTGTTGCGTTGACAGGTATACATACACCCGAGTCCTTTGGCGGCTCCATCCGGACCGCTTATTCTAATAGACCAAAGTCGTTTGGGCCAGGTGTTGCAACGAGAAACCTTACTTCCGCATGAACGCTCACGATGACCGATGGGAACTGATACGTGCGATCTTCGATCGTGCAGTCGAGCATGCCGACGAGGGCCGCACGCAGCTTGTCGACGAGCTCTGCGGGGATGACGACTTTCTCAGGCGGGAGGTTCTCGCACTTCTCCGAGCCGATCACGACTCCAACACGTTTCTCGATGGCGTCGCCATGGAGGTTGTCGGAACGTCTCCGGCGAAGATGAAGCCGTCCGAAACGATCGGCGCGTATCGGATCGTGCGGCAGATCGGCCACGGCGGGATGGGCGACGTGTACCTTGCCGAACGTGCAGACGGGTCGTTCCAACAGCAGGTCGCCATCAAGCTTCTGAATCGCAGCCATCACGCGAGCACCGTCGTCCGACGGTTTCAGATGGAACGACAGATCCTCGCGCGGTTGCAGCACCCGAACATCGCGCGCCTGCTCGACGGCGGCGTTTCGTCGAGCGGGATACCGTACTTCGCGATGGAGTACGTCGAGGGCAAGCCGATCGACACGCACTGCGACGAGCACAAGCTGTCGATCGACGAGCGACTGGAGTTGTTCGACACGGTTTGCGACGCGGTACACTACGCTCACCGCAACCTTGTAGTGCATCGGGATCTGAAGCCTGCGAACATCCTGGTAACGGAAGACGGAACGGTCAAGCTGCTCGATTTCGGAATCGCGAAGCTCCTTGGTGACGAAGACGCATCGGACGATGCCGACTTCGGTATTCTCACCCGAACCGGCGAAAGCGTCATGACGCCCGCTTATGCGGCGCCCGAGCAGATCCGCGGCGACGACATCACAACGGCGACGGACATCTACGCGCTCGGCGTCGTACTCTACGAACTGCTGACCGGCAGCCGCCCGTTCGAGAAGGAGCGCCCGCTCCACGAACTGCGCGAACTCATTCTGACCGCCGACCCGGAGCGACCGAGCACGAAGCTGGGTCGAACGACGGGATCGGGCGTATCCGACGCCACCTCGCGGCTCGAAACCATCAGCACCGCTCGCTCTACGCGCAGCGAACGACTCCGACGCAGGCTTTCGGGCGATCTCGACACAATCTGCCTGAAGGCCCTGCGCAAGGAACCGGAACGGCGGTACACCTCCGTCGAACAACTGGCGTCGGACGTTCACCGGCACCTCGTGGGGCTCCCGATTTCGGCACGGCCGGACACGATCCAGTATCGCGTTCGCAAGTTCGCATCGCGCCACCGGGGAGGTCTTGGACTTGCCGCGGCTGGAGTACTCGGCATCGCGCTGCTCACGGGTTTCTATACCTCGAGGCTTCAATCCGAACGTGACATTGCCCGCCTCGAGAGTCAGAAGTCCGAAGAGGTTGTCGACTTCATGCGGTCACTTTTCGAGGAAGCCGATCCGGCGCAAGCTCGAGGTGAAGACGTGACCGCACGGGAAATGCTCGACCGCGGGGCATCGCGGATCGAAGAGGAGCTGGACGGACAGCCCGAAATCCAGGGGAACCTCCTTCGGGTACTCGGCGAGGTGTATTACTCGCTCGGAAAGCCGGAAGAGGCAGAGGTCCTTTTCCGGAAGGGGCTGTCGATACTGCAACCCGTCGTCCAACAACCGAACGCGGAAGTCACCGACCTGAATCTCGACCTCGGGATCATCTACCAGGATCGCGGCGAATGGGAGCGCGCCGATTCCGTCTTCAGGCAGGTCTACTCGGATCGCGTTGCGCTCGTCGGAAAACAGCACGAAGACATCGCGGAGGTTCTCTCGATCCAGGGCTTCCTCGCGGAAACCATGGGCGACTACGATCGAGCCGACTCACTGCTGCGCGCGTCGCTGCGACTCAACGAAGCGCTGCACAAGCCCGACGATCCCTACGTCGTCGAAAGCATGGTTAAGCTTGCCGGCTTCCTGCGGACCGTCGATCGGTACGATGAGGCCGAGCCGCTCGTCCGCGAAGCGCTCAAGCGACAGCAGGCCTACTACGGCGGCGACCATATTCAGATTGCGAACACCAAGCGACAGCTCGCCGGGATCCTGCGCGTTCAACGGAATTACGACGAGGCTGAGTCGCTCTATGTTGAAATACTTGCGACGCGTCGAAAGATGCTGGGTGAAAACCACATCGAGGTCGCCCACACGCTCAACAGCTACAGCATCATGCTCGCCGACAAGGGCGAGACGGAACGTGCAATTGAGCTGAACAAACAGTTCGTCGACATTCTGCGCAAGAACTACGACGGCGTGCATCCGAGCCTCGGTGCCGCCTACAACAACCTCGCGGTCTCGCTCAAGGACCTCGGACGGCTCGACGAAGCGATTGAGTACTACAACAAGTCGATCGAGGTGCAGGACGCACTGCTCGAGCCGGATCACCCGAATCGCGGCTTTCCACTCAACGGGCTGGCGGAGGTCTACAAGCTCAAAGGCGAGTACGCCTCCGCTGCGCGTTATCTGAAGCAATCACTCGACATCCGCGAGAAGGTGCTCCCGGCGCGCCATCGACACCTCGTCGACACGATTTCCGACCTCGGCGATGTTCGCAGGCTCCAAAAGCACTACAAGGACTCGGAGTCACTGCTGCTTAACGCCTACCGCACGTTCAACGAGGATCGCGGACCCGACGACGTGCGGACGCAGCGCGCCGCGTGGCGGCTCCATCTCCTCTACGACGCCTTGAACCGACCGGACGAATCCGCTCGGTTCAAGGCGCTTGCCGGAGAGGGATGGGAATGAAAGAAGGAATGATGGAATGAAGGCCCGATCGAAACGCGCATGTTCATAGCCAGCACAGCGGTTTCCTTGACGCAGCTCAAACACCGTGGGACTGAGCCCGCCTTCATTCTTTCATTCCATCATTCACGTTCGTGGGCGCGATCTCCGATCGTGCAATCCCCCGGGACGAACGCCTGCCACACTGATCACTGGTCACTGATAACTGCTCACTTCGCGAGCGAAGCGAGCGAAAGCGTCAGCTATCAACGCCCTTCTTCTTCAGAACAAACAGACCTTCGCGCCCGCTCGTAACGATGATGTTGCCGCTCTTGAAGTACGGATAGTTGCTCCATGAGCCTCCGCCTACCTGTCCGTTTTCACCGTAGGGTACCGTATCGAAGTAACCGACCTCGACCGGGTCCGACGGATCGGAAATGTCGAGGATTCGCAATCCGGAGTCGTAGTTCGACTGGTACATCAGGTTGCCGCGGATGTACAGGTTATGGTCCGTTGACTTCACTGCCGCGATGTGCTCGCCAACAAGAATCGGATCGTCGAGGTCTGCGACATCCCAGATAAGCGTGCGCGTGCCTTCGACCAGCCCCTGCGGCTCGTCTCCTTCATCGTTCACGTAGAAGAATCGCTGATCTTCCGTCAGCCAACCCTGGTGCGTGTACGCAACGTTCGGGTACGACGCGTTCGAGATGGCAACAGGGTTCTCCTTGTCGGTAACGTCGGAGATACTGATCGCCGTCTCGTTCGAGCCGAAGCAGATTTCGCGACCGCGATAGTCCGCATCCGGGCCCGTGTAGTTCACGCACTGCGCATCGTGCGAGTACCCGGTCCGACGACGGCCCGTTTCCGTATCCGCAAAGCAGCCGGCAAACGTCGGGTTCTCGGGATCCTGGATGTTGATCATGTGGAGTCCGCCGCCGCACGTGGTGCCGCCAGAGCTCGCCCCAACCGCATACGCGTAGCCCGTTGCCTCATTGATCACGATGTTGTGCGCACTGGCGATGCCGTCGTAGTGTGCGGTCTCCTCGAACGTCACGGGTCCGTTCTTCACATTGCGTAGCTGCGCGAGATCAAACACCTGCATGCCGTGATTTCCGGCGCCGTCCGAGACGATGAATGCGTGATCCTTGTAGACCTTGATATCGCGCCAGACACTCGGGTTCGCGCCCTCGGTCAGGTTGAGTTCTCCAAGATAGATCGGATTGTGGGCGTCCGTGACGTCGACGAACGAGGTTGCATCCGTCATGCCGACGAGGGCGTACTCGCGTCCGGTCGTCGGGTCTTCCCAGCCCCAGATGTCGTTGGTCCGCATACCGCGTCCGCCACCGATGTCCTTGACACTCAGGAACGAAACCATGTCGACGTCCTGGCACGGGAATCCGCCCGCCTCATCTTCGGAGCACTGAACGGTTTCGCCGGTGACCGACGCAAACCCCTTGGCGTCGTTGATGAGGACGCCCGTCTGATTCCACTTGCCCATGTCGCCGCGTTCCAGCACGATCGCCGCGCCTTCCCGGTTATCGAAGCCTGACGCAAAGACGACAGCGATGTTGTCGGCCGCGGTGATACCGGAGCCAAACGAGGCGTTCCGCGGAAGGTCCGTTCCGTTCACCGTATGACCGCTGATCCAGGCACCATTCGACGGATCGATCGTGTAGGCGTAGATCGTACCTGTACGACCCCGTGCGTTCGGCGCACCAATCCAGAGCTCATTGCCTTGCTGGGACGCGGCAGCACCAAAGCCGCCGAAGCGCTCAGCGACAGGAGGCAATACCGTGCCGACGTTCTGCCACGCGTCAGCATCCGCATCATAATTGAACGCCTGCACCGCGCCGGCACCGTTGAGTGCTCCGCGAGCCGACACCAGCAGGTAGCCGCCAAACATGCTCAGGCCGGACCCAAATCCGCCGCGCTCGCCAAACGTGTCGTCGGACAGCGTGCTGTGATGGCTCCACTTGCCGTCGTCGCCGCGCTTGAACACGGCGACCTGACCGTTGCCGCCGCCGCGACGGCCGCCGCCCATTCCGCCCGTAACAAAGGCGAAGTTGTCATTGGCCAGTATCGCGCCGCCGAAACCCTGCATCAGCGACGAATCAGGTGCGGTGAGGTGGCCGACGTGCTTCCACGAACCGGATGCGCGGTTGAAAACATGAACCGCACCCTCCTCGGCAACAAAGACGTTGTCACCGCCAACTTCGACGCGTCTGCCTGCATGTTCCGCCTCCATCGCTGGAAGCGGAAGCTGTCCGCCGGCTTTCCAGCCCATTCCGTCGCGAACAAATTCGTACACGGCGCCGCGACCGTCGGCAGCACCCGGCGAGCCAACCAGAAGGCTGTTTCCCTGGATGGCAAACGAAACACCGAACATGTCGCCGTCGGTCGCACCGCCCGGTGCGGTCAGGCGAGCCTTCGTCGTCCATTCGCCGTTCGATTTGTGAAAGACGTAGAGGTCGCCCGCAAAAACAGAGTTTCCGGTTTCGGACACGAGAATATCGCCGCCGTCAAACGCGACGGCGCCTCCAAATCCCTGACCATTTGCGCTGGTCGCCACAAACGCCAACGCGGCCACGAGCATACAGTATCGCTTCATGATATTCGATTCTCCTGGATGATTCTGAGGGTTGGAGCGCACGCTCCGTCGCGGATTCCCGGTAAGGAGCGACAGATTGAGGGGTTGGATGCCGTGACCGGGAAACAGCTGGAACCGTCAAGAAACGAAACCACGCGATGTGGCGCCACCGCCGGACTCGAAAAGCCGCCGGGACAGACCGCAACTGTCCGGTTTCGGGCACCAAATGGTGGGTCCTGTAATACAAGGGGCCTCCGCGACACAAAAGCTGGCACGTAAAAACGATCCAATACAGGCACCCTGATGAACCAGGCAACATCCCATTCGAACACCACCGAAATCGCAGAAAAGAACGTGACTATCGACCAGACTGTGCTGGACAACGCAATGTCCTGGCCGGAATACCGTGATCGCGTCTCGGAGTTGTTTGACGCCGGTGCCGTCACGGGCGGTGAGGCGACCGAAGCCATGCTTCACTACACGCGCCTGAACATCGCCCGCATGAAACGAATCGAAAAAACCACGGTCCTGCTGCCGGAAACCATCGAGGCACTCGAGGCGACTGCGGGACGCCACGAATGGGTCGTTCTTACGGAGGGATGGTGCGGCGACGCTGCGCAGATTGTACCGGTTCTGGGGCTCATGGCGGCCGCGACTCCGGGAACGGAGTTGCGCATTATCCTGCGCGATCAACACCTTGACATCATGGACGCCTTCCTGACAAACGGCGGAAGGTCGATCCCGAAGCTGCTGCTCGTAGATCGCAATACACGGGAGGTAATCGCGTCCTGGGGGCCGCGACCCGCTGTTCTGCAGGAAATCATCATGCAGACGCGCGAAAGAGCCGAGGAAATCAGCGATCCGGCCCTTTACAAGAAGATCATCGACCAGTCCAAGGAAGACGCACAGCGTTGGTACACAAGCGATAAGACCGTGTCGATCCAGGCCGAGGTTGTCAAACTGCTGCAATCGGCCTGAAACAAGCGGCTCGAGCGCCTGTTCGGATTAAAACGAGCACCGAACGGGTCGATCCTATAGCTGAATCCTTGCGATTCCGGCCGAAAAGGCGACACCTGTAACGTCCCGCTCCCCGGTACGTCCTGTTCATGAGTCGGTCACCCCGGCCTTCGGTAATCCTGACCGCCGAACCGTGTAGCTGAACGATAATCGCCAACCGGCTCCCACCATCCGAACTAAATCTGTCCGTACAGAATCTGTCCGTACTAAAGTCTGACCGTACTAAGTCTGTCCGTTCTAGATCTGTCCGTACTAAATCTTATTGCACGAAACTGCAAGAGCCCTATGAAACGATTACTCTCGCTTTCAACCGCCCTACTCGTTGTCGCGTCACTCGCGGGTTGCGACAACAGCAATCCGGAGGACGAGGCGCCGCAGCTGATCGCACCGGACCTCTTCGAGGTTGATACGAACTTTTTCAGCACGGCACCGACGGCCTCGGCGAAGGTCGAGTCGAAGGAGCACTTCATCAACGGAGCGCTTCGGGTCTGGCCAGTGTCCGTGGTGGTATCTGCCAGCCTGATTCTGCCGGCGGCAGTTACGAACGCAGCGCTGCAGGACGAGCCGGAATTTGTCGACGGCGCCTGGCGCTGGGAATCAACCGCCACGTTCAACGCGAACTCGGTAACCTTCGGACTGAACGCCGAGCCCGAGCGAAACGGGCACAACTGGAGCGCGGTGCTTTCGTACTACGATGCCGGCAGCCAGTCGCAGCTCGACAACTTTGAATTGTACTCCGGCCGCACGCAGAACGGCGGCACGGAAGGAAACTGGTCGCTCTATCTTCCGATCGAAGGCGTCAGCACGAATGTCCTCAACGCGGATTTCGTGCGCGACAGCGAAACGGACAAGTCGATCACCTTCTCCATTCCTGCAACGGCAGGCGAGAACGCCGGCGACTCGGTCACCTATACGGTCGACGGCGACAGCCGCCTGTTCATCTGGACGCAGGTTGGACAAGGTGTTACGCACACCGTCGAGTGGAACGATGCGACGGGCGAGGGCTCGATTACCGCAACGAACTACAACGGTGGTCAGAAGGCGTGCTGGGATTCCAACCAGGACGACATCCCCTGCCCTATCGGCTGAACCTCCGAACCGGCACGACTCCAGAGCCGCCTGGTCCGTTTGGATCAGGCGGCTTATTTTTTCCCGTAAATACTCTTTTCCCTGACACGCCGCCGCTCGTCGCGTTTGTATCCTTTGTTTCGCCGTGACCGCCGCGTGTCACGATCGACAGGAACCGACAACAACGAAGCACCATGCGTATCGGAGTATTGACCGGAGGGGGCGATGTCCCCGGACTGAATCCCGCCATCAAGGCAATTGTGAACCGTGCCGTCGAGGACGGCAATCAGGTCCTCGGCATCAGACGCGGATGGCTTGGCCTCGTCCAGGTCAATCCCGACGACCCGATCGACAGCCAGGATTGGGTCATCCCGCTCGACAAGGAGGTCGTTCGGCGCGTCGACCGAACCGGCGGCACGTTCCTGCACACGTCGCGCACGAATCCGGGCCGCACCAAGACCGCCGAAATCCCGGACTTCCTCGCGGATGGTTACGACAAGACGCAGGCGCTTCACGATCTCACGCCCCACGTGCTTCGCGTGATCGACTTCCTCGGCATAGACTGCCTGATCCCGATCGGCGGCGACGACACGCTGAGCTACGGAGAACGCCTTTCGCAGGAGGGCATCCGCGTGATCGCGATTCCGAAGACGATGGACAACGATGTCTTCGGGACGGACTACTGTATCGGGTTCTCGACTGCCGTCACGAGGAGTGTCGATTTCATCCATGCGCTGCGAACATCAACCGGATCGCACGAACGCATCGCCGTGGTCGAGCTGTTCGGACGCAACTCCGGTGAAACCTCGCTCATCGCAGCGTACCTCGCCGGCGTCGATCGCGCGCTCGTGTCCGAGGTTCCCTTCGACGTCGAGAAGCTGGCCCGCCTGATCATGGATGACAAGCGGACGAACGCGAGTCACTATGCCATGCTCACCGTTTCCGAAGGGGCGCACCCCGCCGAAGGCGAAGTCATGGAGACCGGTCAGGCAGACGCCTACGGCCACCGCAAGCTCGGCGGAATCGGCAAGTACGTGGGCGACAAACTGAAAGAGCTGACCAAACAGAACATCATCTACCAACAGGTCGGCTACCTGATGCGAAGCGGCGAGCCGGATTCGCTTGACCTCATGGTGGCAGCGAACTTCGCGCATGTCGCGTTGGATCTCGTCGAGCGCGGCGAGTCGGGCCGCCTCGTCTGCCTGCAGCGCGGCGTCTACAGCGACGTTCCAATCGCCACACTTTCCCAGGGCAAGAAGCGACTCAACATCGACGAGTTGTATGATGTCGCGAACTACCGGCCGCGCGTCCGACATGTGCTCGGGATGCCGATGTTCCTGACGTGAGCCCAGACGATACGGACACGTCGCTAGCCGCCCGCGATCAATCGGCGGCGGCCTTCACCTTTTCGTAGGCATCGAGCGCTCGATCCCGTGCCTCCGAGTGCTCCACGACGGGCGTCGGATAATCGTCACCGAGCGCGACGCCGGCGTCCGCGAGCTCTTCGTCACCGGCGTCCCACGGCGCGTCAAGGCGCGTATTGGGAAGCGCGGCGAGCTCCGGAACCCACCGTCGGACATACGTCCCGTCCTTGTCGAACTTGCGGCCCTGCAGAATCGGATTGAAGATCCTGAAGTACGGCTGCGCATCCGCACCGCAGCCGGCACTCCACTGCCAACCCATCGTGTTATTCGCAAGATCCGCATCCACGAGCGTGTCCCAGAACCACGCGGCGCCGTGGCGCCAGTTGATCAGGAGATGCTTGGTCAGGAAAGACGCCACCACCATTCGAACGCGGTTGTGCATCCAACCCGTCTCCCACAGTTCACGCATTCCGGCGTCAACAATCGGATAACCCGTTTGGCCCTTCTGCCACTTCTCGAGCAGGGACCGGCTTCGCTTCCACGGGAACGCCTCAAACTTTTCGTAGAGAGGCTCAGACGGCGTATTCGGATTGTGATGCAGGATGTGGTACGAAAACTCGCGCCACGCGAGCTGGCGCAGATACGGCTCGACACCCTTCGGCGCATCCGACAATGTCGCGCCACCCGCAATCCGATGCCAGATCTGACGCGGACTCAGTTCACCGTTCGCGAGATAGGGGGACATCCGCGACGTTGTCACCTCACCCGGAAGGTCGCGGCGATCACCGTATTGCATCACCCTCGAATCGGCAAACGCTGCAAGACTTTCGGCTGCTCCCTTCTCTCCAGGCGTCCAGGTCTTCGCGATCCCCTCTGTCCAGTTGATCGTCGGAAGCAATTCAAGATCATCGATGTCGCCGACCGCCGCATCGAATGCTGCTGCCACGGCTTTGCCGGGTGCGGGCAGTGGCCTTGGAACCTTCAGGTCGCGCTGCAGATGTTTCCAGAAGGGCGTAAACACGCGATACGGTCCGCCCGACTTCGTTTCGAATTCGTCCGGATCGTGAAGCAGCGAGCCTTCGTGGATCCGGACATCCAGCCCCTCCTTCTTCAGTGCGGCAATAACTTTCCCGTCGGACCGGACCGCGTGCGGCTCGAATCGTCGATTGAAACGCACGACGTCCGCGTTGCACGCACGAGCAATATCCGCAATTGTGGAAGCGTAGCCACCCTTCCGGACCACGAGCGTGAGCCTGGCATCGGCAAGCGCCGAGCGCAGCGCGATCAACGAGTGATGCACCCACCACCGCTGTGCCGCCCCGATTGCCCATGGCTGCTCATCATCATCGCTGAGAATGTAGAGCGGAAGGATACGCTCACCGGCTGTCACGGCGGCATGCAGCGCGTGGTTGTCCGCCGCGCGCAAGTCACGACGGAACCAGACGATCGACGTTCGCGGCGAATCACTCACGCGGCCTTCCCCCCGTCCGCCTCCAGCACGTCCACGACGCGATCGAAAACAAGTCGAAACCAGATGGTGAAATCCTCGGGTGACCGCATCAATTGGTTGCGAATATCCGCGACCGTCACCCACCGCCAGTCTGCAACTTCCTGCTCCGCGGGACGCGGCGGCGCACTGCTCCTGCCGATCAACACGTGGTCGAATTCGTGCTCGATCAGGTTGTGCTCGAGATCGGCACGATAGGTAAACGAAAACGCGGGCTCGAGGTCCACCGAAACACCCATCTCCTCGACCATCCGCCGTTCAGCGGCCTCGATTACCGTCTCGCCGGGACGCGGATGTGAGCAGCAGGTGTTCGACCACAAGCCGGCGGAATGGTACTTCCGCAGTGCCCGCCGCTGCAACAGCATGCGACCGTCGGGATGGACAACGAACGCGGAGAACGCCCTGTGCAGAACACCCCGGCGATGCGCCGACAACTTTTCCTCCGTTCCGATCTCGCGGTCCGAAGAATCAACGAGTATCACGTGTTCAGATCTCATCAAACACCTGCTTCGATTAGTGCATTGGAGGATGCGCCGACGTCCGGATGATCGGCGCAGATGCAGTATTCCGTTGCCTCGGCAGACAGGAGTACGCCCGGCACGCCCGCGCCCGGATGTGTTCCCGCTCCGACGAGATACAGGTTCGAGACGTCTTCACTGCGATTGTGCGGACGAAACCAGGCCGTCTGCGTGAGTTTCGGCTCCACCCCGAACGCATTTCCGTACAGCGAGTTGAGCTGACTCTCAAAATCATCCGGCGTAAAAATCTTCATCACCTCGATCCGGTCTCGAAGCTCGGACATGCCCCACTGTTCGAGGTACGCAAGAATGCGATCCGCGAAAGGCGTCGCCTCTTCCTTCCAGTCGATGCCCGAAAGCAGATTGGCGACCGGTACCAGCACGTAGATACTCTCACAGCCCTCGGGCGCCATACCAGGATCGGTTCGCGTCGGTACGTGGAGATACATGCTGAAATCGTCCGGAAGGACCTTCTTGTCGAAGATGTCGCGCAGCAACTCCTTGTAGCGCTTCGTCAGGATGAGCGTGTGATGCTTCAACTGGGGGTAGGTGCCCTTCACGCCGAGATAGAGCAGGAAACAGCTCATGGTGTAGCTGGTGCGTGCCACCTTGCTGTCAGACCACTTCGACCGATTTTCTGCCGGCACGAGATCCCGGTACAGATGGCCGACGTCGGAGTTGCTGACGACGATATCCGCCGGGTAGTGTTTTCCGCCGGCCGTCACGCCAACCGCCTTGCCATTGCGAATGTCGATCCGCGAAACCTCGGTGCCTGTTTCGATCGTTGCTCCCTGATCAATCAGCAGGCGCTCGAACGCCTGCACCAGCGAGTACATCCCGCCGGGCGTGAACCACACCCCCTGCTTCTTTTCGAGGAACGGAATCATCGCGTAGACAGCGGGCGAACGAAACGGATTCCCTCCCAGGAAGAGTGGATGGAAGCTGAAGAGGAAACGGTGCCGGAAGTCACGAAAGAAGGTTGACGCGAAGAGTGACATTGGCTTCCACGCGCCGAGCCGCATCGCGCGCGGCACGAAATCCACCATCGACTTGATCGTGTCGAACGGCCGCGCACCAAGCTTCTCGGTGATCACCGCGTCGTACACTTTCGATGCCGCCGCCATGAACGCATCGTACCTGTCGGCATCGCGCTCGTTGAACTGGCGCATCTGCTCTTTCATCGCCTCCGCGTCACCCGAGTAGTCGATGGACGTCCCGTCGTGAAAGTAGACGCGGTAAAAGGGGTCGAGCGGAATAAGCGACGTGTAGTCGGACAACGAGCGACCGGCCGCACGGAAAACATCCTCGATGATCTCCGGAGCGGTGATCAGGCTGGGGCCCATGTCGAAGGTGTAGCCGCCTTGCGTGAACTGATAGGCCCTGCCGCCGACCTTGTCTCGCTTCTCGAGCACGGTCACCTGCATTCCGCGACTCGCCAGCCGATTGGCAACGGCGAGTCCGCCAAATCCCGATCCGATGACAACTGCTTTCTTCATTCCAATACTCAATCAGGCTGCAGCTCGTGTTCGAGCCGGTTGGTCTCGTGTTTCGTCGGCGATCCGTGTTCGATCACGAAGCCGATGAGGTACGTGTAGAAATCAGGCGGCAGCGTTTCCCGGAGGGTCAACAGGCTGGAAGTCAGTGCCGCCGCATCAACGCTGACGGTCCAATCGCGGCCAAAAAACTTCGGCAGGTGCTCACAAGTCAACATCCGCAGGTAGCGGATTTCCGGGTCGGAAGGATCCTTCTCGACGGCGGCGTCGAGCAATCGCAATCCCCTCCTGACATGGACGATTTTGCGATGCGGCCACGCCGAATGTTTGCCGCGCATCGAAACCAGTGCGCCCTCAAATGCCATCACTCTCGGATGGTCCCGCACACCGACTTCCATCGAATCGATGACGGTGAGTGCCGCCTCGAGGCTGTCCGCACTGTCTGCACTGGCGAGCCAGAGTCTGCGGATCATCCCGAGCTCTCCCGGCGACTGCGCGGACGCGATCGGCGACAGCGAAACGAGCGCAACTGCGAAGCCATAAGGCAGCAAGCTATTTTCTATGCCGATCAGACTCACCACGTCAATCACGATAGGAGTGGTTGAACGGATTCTTCTCCGCCAGCGGAGAAAAGCGCGACTGTCCCGGGATTGGTCGTTCCGTAACGTTGGCACGACCGGACGACAAATCGCGGCGCAACTCCCGTAGACGACACCAGGAGGTCATTGCCAGAAGCAGCTTTCGCGTCGATGACGTACGCGCACGCCTCGTCAGATTGTTGTACCTGTTCCGGATGATCTCCCGATGGATCCCACGATACACGCCTGATGCGATGGAAGCGGCAAGGCCGAATCGCGGCGGCAGGCGGACAAGACCTTCCCACGCCCTTTCATAGCGGGAATCGGCAGTATCCATCAAGTGCCGCAGGAGCGCGACGTAGTTTTCAGAGATCGATCCCGATCGTTTCATCTCGACGACATCGTCGATGGTCAGTCCGTATCGCGACAGGAGCACGGCCGGGATGTACACGCGATTCGCATCGAGATCCTGGCCGACATCGCGCAGGATGTTTGTGATCTGCATGGCACTCCCGAGCGCGGCGGCAAAGTCATGCATCCGAGCCGATTGAACACCCAGCAGGTAGCACATCCAGATTCCGACTACCGAGCCAACCCGATACGCGTACGCGTCGAGCTCCTCCTCCGTCGAAACACGGACGGTCGTGAGGTCTGACTCGACGCCCTTGAAAAGTTCACCGATCAGTTCGAAGGGCGTCTGAGCCGCGCGGGATTCACGCATCAGCTGGTCCAGCCACGGAATTCCGGAAGGCGTGCCGTCGAACGACTGCCTGACAAGTTGCTTCCAGGCCGCAATCGCCTCCTGAGCGTCGTACTGGGGTGTACCGGACTTCTCCGCCTCATCGACGATGTCGTCTGTGATGCGGCAGAACGCATACAACCTACATACGCGCTCGCGATCCGAGGCAGTAAAGAACCTCGCCGCAAACGAAAACGACCGCGAATGATGCTTGAAGTACTGATTCAGGTCCGTCGGCACACCGGTCGGGACCACCGCGGGCAGCGACGTGCCCGGGAGTGCCGATCTAACAGAATTGCTGTCCATTGGTCAGGTGAGTTCCGGTTCCGGTTCTGGTTGCGTCGAGACAGCGGCTGCCACCGCGGCGGCCCACTTGTTAAAATCGGAGATCGATCCAAACCGGGCGAAGTCCACAAACGGATGTTCAAGGTCCTCCATCCGGGAAGCACCCAGCGTTCCGCCTCCGATCGCGAGACTGTAGGGATTCTCGTTGTCGTACGATCTGGCAAGCGCCCGCACCAACATCTGCGCATCGGCCGGACCGTGCGGCGGGATGAAGGAGACACAAACCAGTCGCACGTCCCAGCGCCGCTGCTGATTGGCAATATCCTCGGTGGGAGCGTTCCGCCCCAGATACACCGTCTGCCATCCGTTGTGCTCAAGGGCGGCGCGCACCATTAGGGCACCGAGCTCGTGGTTTTCTCCAGGCGCGCAGGCGACGAGTGCGTTTGGTTTCGTCGAGGCGACGATTGGCCGACGGTTGCGAACCGTCGCGATGCAGTCAGACAGGATCTGGGTCATTCGGTGTTCGTCGCCCGTCGACACGCGGCCGGCGAGCCACTGATCGCCAATCTCACGCAACACGGGACCGAACAGCTTGTCGAACAGCGGTCCGACCTCGACGCCGGATTCGAGCAGCAGCGTCGTCAATTGCTGAGCAAACGATTCGCGGTTTTCGGCCGTCGCGCTGAACAGCAGGGAAACGGCATCTTCGAACTTCCCGCGTGTGGCGTCCTGAACCGACCGCCAGACGCGGAGTTCGTATGGAGCAAACGACAGAATCGGGGATTCGATCTTCTGGCTGCGGGCAAACTCCAGCACCTGCCCGAACGGCAGCCGCCGATGCCCGCCCTGGGTGAGCCGTGCGTCCAACTGCCCATCGTTGCACCACCGCTTGATTGAAGACTCGTGCACGTTCAGGATTCGGGCAGCCTGGCGTGTCGACACGAAAACATCGGATTCAGTCATATCGGACCTCAAGACGTTCAGTAAACCGATCAAATCTATGATTTGATTGTTTTATAGGCCACTATTGTCGCGTGGTTCCCTATATTTTACGATCATATCATGATATTGAACGTTTTCATCAAATAGCGCTCAAGGGAGGCCCCCAGGGGCGGTTTCAATGACCTACTGGCAGTTCCACCTCGTGTTTACGTTCCCGGCCATTGCCGTGGCGCTCGCGGCGTTTCTACGCGTGACTCCCGACACGCGCGAGCGTATCCGTCAGACGCTCTTCATCGTCGCATTGGCTGTTGTGGCGCTCGTCTACACGACGCCCTGGGACAACTACCTCGTCAAGAACGCCGTCTGGACCTACGGCGTCGACCGGGTCAGCATGGTCATCGGCTACGTCCCGATTGAGGAATACGCCTTCTTCGTACTCCAGCCGTTTGCAGCAGGATTCCTCCTGTTGGCGTTGCGAAACTGGATTGCGGGTCAACGCGCGTCATCGGCACGCACGGGCGGAACGCCGGACCACGACACGTTTCCCCGAAACTGGACCGTGCGCCTTGCCGGAACGGGGCTGCTGCTGCTGGCGATTGGGGCAACGCTCTCGGTGCGCGACGAATCCTGGACCTATCTCCGCCTGATCGTCGGATGGAGCTTCCCGCCGATCGCCATCCAGTGGATCTACGGTGGAGATTACATCGTGCGGCGAATGCGGCTGTGGATTCCGGGCGTTGTCATCCCCACGTTGTACTTTGGAATTGCGGATCGCATCGCCATCGGTCTTGGAATCTGGGATATCTCTGCCGCCACCAGCACCGGCACCATGGTCGGCGGACTTCCGATTGAGGAGTTGCTTTTCTTTTTCGTCACTAACGTCCTTGTCGTACAGGGTCTGATGCTGCTCACACCGTATCCGAAGAATGCGTTTCGTCGCAGCCGTTGACTTCGATCCTCTCCATCATCCTCGTCATCATCCTCGTCGGCATCCACGTCGCGTTCGCCGCGATCCTCGTCGGCAACCTCGTCTACCTGCGAACACTCTCCGCTACCCGTGAGCCGGAGCGATGGCCGAGCCTCTCCGTTTTTATCCCGGCGCGAAACGAGGAGGCGAATTTGCGACGTCTCCTCCCGACCCTCTTCTCACAGGACTACGATCAGTTCGATGTTGTCGTTTATGACGATGGCTCCACGGACGGCACGTGGGATCTCCTGCAGCAATTCGAAGATGACCGCCTGAGAACGATCCGCGGCGAGGGACCACCGCCTGGATGGGTCGGCAAGGTCAACGCGCTCTACCAGGCAACACGAGGGGCCGGCGCGGAGGTCTACCTTTTCCTCGACGCTGACGGCGAGTTCACGAACCCGGATGCCCTGAAGCGCATGGTCGCGTCCCTACTATCGCAACCGAGGGATTCCGTCATGACGGGATTGCCGAGACTCCGCGGCGGCGGCCGCATGTTGGTCTCGCTTGTTCCATTTGCCATGTTGTCCGTTCTTCCGTGGTTCCTGATACGCCGTGGACCTCACCAGTTCGGCGCACTCAACGGGCAGCTCTGGATGATCCGCGGTGCGGACTATCGCAAACTCGAACCGCATCGGGCACACGCGGGGGAAATCCTCGAGGACGTCCGAATCGGGCGCTTCCTGAGCGCGAATGGAATCAAGCCCTACCCTTTCGACGCGACACGATGCTTCAACGTCTACATGTATCGCAACGTCCGCGACGCCTGGTCCGGCTTCAAGAAGAACGCGTACCTGCTGATGGGCGGCACACCTGCGTCGTTCCTCTTCAACGCCGCCTTCTTCCTGGTTGTCTACCTCGTCTCGCCGTTCATCTCCCTCTGGTTCCTCGCCTCGACGATGGCACTGAAGGCGATTACCGACGTGCGTACACGGTTCGGACCGACCGTCACGCTCTCGACTCCCATCGCGCTCGTCGTTTCAGTATTGATACAGTGGGATTCGGCGATTGCGCACTGGCGCGGTCGGGTTTCCTGGAAGGGGCGCACCATCAGGTAGTGCGGCGCAAATCCTGTTTTTCCTTACGTTTGTACTGTCATGGCAGGTCGCCGACTGGCGACCGTTCCCCAGCCTAACGAGCCGACTGAGATGCAGAAGATTTCGTTCACCGCACGAACAACCGCGGAAATCGTACGGCGCTACCTCGCTGACCGATTTCGCAGCACCCATTTCGAGGTCTCGATCGACCATCCTATCGAGCCGTTCGGGCCGGCACTTGCGCTGACGGGAATTGTGGTCCGCTGGAAAGAGGGTCCGTCGATTGACGAGGTCGAGGAGGTTGTCGGAAAGTTTCAGGGCCTCGACTGGAATCCGTCCACGGGCGTGCTCGAGGAAATCGATCACATGGAGGTCACGCCGGAGGGCCGTCTCCTGAGTCTGAACTACGGTGTCGACTACGTACTGCTGGACGGACCGGAACTGGACCTGTCCGCCTAGGCATCCGCTCGGATCCCCTGACCCACTGCCGCCGGTCTGGCGTGTTGGATCGGCGGGCGACCTTCAAACGCGTTCGCTCTTGTCTGGCTCGGCACAAAAACCTTGAACGTGCTGCCAACGCCCTTCTCGGTCTCGAACGAGATCGTGCCTCCCATTACGTCGACAAGGCGCTTCGAGATCGACAGACCAAGACCGGTACCCTCGAAGGACCGCGACTCGCCGACAGATTCCTGCTTGAACGGAGCGAACAGCTCGGAATGAAACGTCTCGCCGATACCAACGCCGGTATCCTGCACCTCGAAATACACGCCGTCGTCCATCGCGCGGCTGCGAACGACGATGCTGCCTTTCTGCGTAAACTTGATCGCGTTTGAAAGAAGGTGGTTCAGAATGCGGTCAACGGCGGCACGGTCGATGTTGACAGTTGTAGCTTCAACCTCAGACTCCGCCGAAATCTCCAGTCCTTTCGCGTGTGCCGCCTCCTCGTAGCGTGTCACGGCGTCGATCGAAAGCTGCGACACTTCTGTCGGCACGGGCTGTAGCTCGAACTGATCCGTCGTCAGCTTGGAGAAGTCGAGTATCGAGGTAACCGTTTCGAGCAGGCGCTTGCCGTTCGTGTCAATGTAGGCGGTAAACTGCCTGTCCTCTTCGCCGACTCGCTCAGACAGGATTTCCGCAAAGCCGAGTATGTTGGTGATCGGCGTGCGAATCTCGTGGCTCATGTTCTTCAGGATGAAGCTCTTCAGCTTATCCGACTCCTCTGCCTTGTCCTTTGCCTGGATCAGTTCGCGTTCGTAGCGCTTGCGTTCCGACATGATCAATGCGACCTGCTTCTGGACGCGCGATTCAAGCTCGTTGTTGAGTTTCGAAAGCTCGCGTTCCTGTCGGCGGATCGTAATCAGGTTCCTGGCGCGCGCGATGAGTTCGCGCGGATTGAAAGGTTTGCCGATGTAGTCATCCGCACCCTTCTCCAGTCCTTCGAGTCGATTCTCTTCCGACGACATCGCCGAGAAGATGATGACGGGAATGTTTGACCAGACGGCATTCTCCTTCAGTCTCTTGAAGAGCTCGTTGCCATCCATCCGCGGCATCATGATGTCGAGAATGATCAGATCGGGCGTGATCTGCTCGAGTTTCTCGAGTGCATAGACGCCGTCCGCTGCGACAACGACGTCGTAGTCCTCGGCGAAGATCTTCTGGACGTAATTCTGCACCCACTCGTTGTCCTCGACGACCATGATGGTCGAGCGGACGTTCATGCCGGAATCGTCGGGTGTCGTGTCGATGTGTTGTTCGGTGGTCAACATAGTGTCCTTCCTATTTGAATTCCCGATCAGACGGCGGGCCATCTGCGGCCCGGGCTCTGTCCTCGCGGGGAGATACCCAGTGTGATCGTGCATGCTTGACCGGCTCCCTCACGGCTGGCACGTTCTCTACCGCAGTGAGTGGGAAACTCACAGAGAACGTGGAGCCGGCTCCGAGCTTGGACTCAACATCAATCACACCCCCCATCAATTCAACAAGTCTCTTCGTTATTGCGAGCCCCAAACCGTTGCCGATATGGCTGCGCGCGATACCCGAGGATTCCTGCTTGAATGCTTCGAAAAGGTGGGGCCTGAACGATTCCGAAATTCCCGACCCGGTGTCGGAAACATCGATGAACAACCGTTCATCTTCTAAGTAGGCCTGTACCACCACACGCCCCACATCTGTAAACTTGATCGCGTTGTCAACGAGATTGGCCACGATGCGACCAGTCAGTGTCGGATCAACGTCCGCAATGATCCTGCCGTCACTGAACAGCGTCGAAAGCTCGAGGTGCTTCTCAGCCGCCGCAGCCATGAATGCCCCGGTGGTCTCGCGAATGATCGGCACGATGTCCGTCGGCTGATTGTCGATCACAATGTCCGACGACTCGATCCGGGAAAGGTCGATGACCGCGCTGAGCGTGTTCAGCAGTCGCTTGCCACCCAGTTCAATGTGCGATACAAATTCGCTCTGCTCGGGCGATACCTCGCGCGCCAGCAGCTGGGCGTAACCCAGGATAGCCGTGAGAGGTGTTCGAAATTCGTGACTGATGTTGTCCAGGATGGCGGACTTCAGACGCGCCGATTCCTCTGCCTTGTCTCGTGCGTCGATCAGTTCGTCTTCGTATCGGTGGCGCTCCTCGAGGATCAGCTTGAGCTGGCTTTCGACCTTTGCCTCGAGGGTTTCGTTGAGCTGAACAAGCTCCCGCTCCTGCCGCCGCAGCTTGATCAGATTCGAAATGCGGGCGCGGAGCTCCCTGGCGTTGAACGGCTTCGACACGTAGTCGTCCGCCCCCATCTCCAGTCCCTCAACCTTCCGGTCCGTCGATGCCTTGGCGGTCAGGAAGATCACCGGAATGTGTCCGTACTCCGGATGCGTCTTCACCTTGTGGGCGAACTCGCACCCATCCATGTGCGGCATCATGATGTCCGAGATGATCAGATCGGGCGACAGCCTGGCGAGCATGTCCATCGCCTGCGTGCCGTTGCCTGCCTCGTGTACCCAGTAGTTCGGGTAGAGACAGGTCTTGACGTAATCGCGAATGTCGCCGTTGTCGTCTACGACAAGAACGTGTGGCGCGTCCGGCTTGATCTTCGATTCGTCAAAGACAAATCTGCTCTGGCCGATGATCTCATCCGGATCTGCAACGACCATCTCGGCCATCGAATTCAGCGGCGAGTAGCGGGATGACTCCACATCGCCTTCCTTCGCGATCTGGTCCTCGGTAAGGTGATCCGTACCGCGCTTGAGGAACACCCTGAAGACCGACCCGACGCCGAGCTCAGACTCCACCTCGATACGGCCGTCATGCAAGTCGACAAGCTCCTTAACAAGCGACAAACCGATTCCGGTACCATCCTGAATCGTCGATACAGTTCCGTCGACCTGGCGATACCGATCGAACAGGTACGGGATGTCGCGTT
>JAGQWL010000208.1 GCA_020437385.1 Bacteroidota bacterium | reverse complement strand
TCCGTGGTCTGAACCATGTCGCCGACAGCCCCACGATCAATCCAGTTTGCTCTCGCATTTCTAATCGTCGTGAGTGTCCGCTGTTCGACACAAGCAGATGCTCCACCCGGGCGCTGGACATCCGGCGACACGACGTACGTCAGACCCTCCGCGCAGGGTCAATGGGGTAGCGAACGAACACTGGTCGAAACGCTCCGGATTGGGAAAGAAGACGGCGCCGAGGAGGAACTGATCGGATCCGTCCAATGCGTGGCTGCAGACAAGTCGGGCGGGATCTACTTCTTTGACAACAGTGTCCCCGCTCTTCGATACTTCGATGCGAGTGGAAATTTTGTACGTACCCTCGGCCGCGAGGGCGCCGGTCCCGGGGAGTACAAAGATGCGTGTCTGGGACTGGCAGTCCGCTCGGACGGCAAGATCATCATGCGCGAACCGAGATCCCTGCGCATCAATCTCTACGAACCAGATGGTACCCCGCTACCGTCATGGTCGCTTCAATCCGGACTCTTCACGCGCCTTGCGACGCGCGTCGGAAAGGACGACAAAGTTTATGCTCGTACGATCATCGGCGAAATTGAGCGTAACAAGCCGTGGCCGATTGGCATGGTCGTCTATTCGGTCGACGGCGTGTTGTCTGACACGATCATGCCGCCCCCACCAGTCGTAGGGGCGCCGGAAAACCTGGCGGGTCGCTTCATGCCATCCGACATGTGGGATGTTCTATCAGACGGATCGATTGTTATGGCGAACTCCGGCATCTACGCCATCGAAATCCGCAAACGCGACGGTACGATCGTCCGAATCGACAAACCGTATGATCCGGTTTCGTTGAGCGGGGCCGAGCGCGCGGACTACCAGAGGCTGCAGGACTGGTTCGTGAAATATCAGGGTCGATTCTCAACCAGTGATATCCCTGATCTTCCGGCGAACAAGGCCGCGTTCAAGCAGCTCTTCGTCGACCAGGACGATCGAATCTGGGTCGAACGCTATCAGGAAGGTGAGGCGAAGGAGGATCCCGATCCACTTCCCGCGGACGAATCCGCTCCGCCGCCGGTCAACTGGGTCGAGCCGGTCGTGTACGATGTATTCGCGGCTGACGGCTCCTTCCTTAATCGCGTTCACGCGCCGCGCGGTTCGGCCATCTACAAGGCTCGAGGTGACGCTGCCTGGGGCACACAAACCGACGACGGCGTTCAATACGTCGTGTCCTGGGCCCTCAGCGATTCCTGATCAGGCGAGCGGCCAATGCGTCCGGCGACTTTGCGCAGCGAGCCCCGGCTATCGCACCGTCGTACTTTCCGCGATCCAGGCGTAGCACGAACCTTCGATTGCGTACTCTTGTCCCGGCTTTAGCATCATGAAGTGCTTGGCTTCTGCATCCGGGAAATATTTCGAGTACGTCGAAATTCGCTGCTTCGCGGTACTGGACGAGGCATCCGCACGGAGTGCCCGGTCGAAATAGTCCGCAGCGAGCCAGTAGACGGCCTGGTCG
Source organism: Bacteroidota bacterium (assembly GCA_020437385.1). Classification (GTDB taxonomy): domain Bacteria; phylum Bacteroidota; class Rhodothermia; order Rhodothermales; family JABDKH01; genus JAGQWL01. The sequence goes on along the minus strand of JAGQWL010000208.1, from coordinate 2,289 downwards.
CGCTTCTCGAACGTATCACAGCTGGACACGGCATTCACGTAGAGGTCACCGATTGCGATGTAGCCTGCAGCAAAGTCCGGATCCGCGGCAACCGCCTTGCGGAAGTGCGTTCGAGCTTTCGACAGCCGGCCCGAAGACTGCTCGGCAACACCCAGGTTGAACTCGATGTCGCGGATCTCCTCGTCCGTCGTCGCCGACGCAAGTGCCCGGCGCAAAAGAGTCGCTGACCGCTCGTTGTCACCATCTGAGGCGAACATACCCGCGAAGCGAATGACAAACGAATTCGACGGATCGCTATTCAAAATCCGCTCACCGATTTCGTACGCCTTTGCACGATCGACTTCCAGGGCTGAATCGAACGCCCGGTGCATCAGCTCTTTGTCGTCTGGGTTCTTCTCAAGCTTCGCGAGCAGGTAGTCCAGAACCTCGGCCGGTTCGGTCAGCACCTGCGCCAGCCAGCGATCAGCGAGATCGGCAACGGCCTCATCGTTGGCGCGCGACCGTTGCATGTGCCCGACGAAATCCAGCGCCGCCTCCTTGTCACCGCGGTTCTGAACGAGATCGGCAATGAAATAATTGAGGTAGTACGGGTCGAGTCGCTCCGCATCGAGATCGAATGCGCGACGGTATTCATCAGCAATCTCGGACTCGCCGATTTCGAGCACCGATTGAAATTCCTGCAGGAACCGCCCTCGCCGAAGCGTCCATTCAAATTCGTCGACTTCAACACCGTTACCGCGCGCAACGTCGACTGCCGTTCGAAGGATGGTCAGTGCAGTGTCCGCATAGGCACGGCCAAGGTCGCCCGACTCGGAGGCCTTCGCCAGTTCACTGTAAGTCTTGACGGCGCGTTCCAGATTCCGGTCGTTGCCGAACGGCGCGGTTGGCGCATTTTCCAGCATCCACCGTAGATCCGGAAGTGCCGCTGCGTAGTCTGCGTTCTTGTACAGCTCGTAGTACAGGCTGTAGTGCATTCGGATCGCCTGCTCATCGGGCACCTGGGCGACAGCCGCGGTGCCGGACAAGCCAATTATGGCCGTTAGCGTCAGAATTCGGCTGATTCGAGCGTGTTTCATCGTGCGCATTCCTGTGTGTGACGTGGACCTTCCGCCTGTCTCCAGACTGAAGGTTCAACGAGCGTGCCGGGCTGCCGGATCGTTCCGCCCTCAGCGTTAGCGCGCAATGACGTATCCAACTTCCGGGATCGAGTCGTCGAGGCCTCCGTTCCCAAACCGTTCATCGTCGAATTGAAATCGACGCAACCGGTTGTCCGACAATGAACTGGGGTGTCCGAGATCGAACAGGGTTCTGCCTTTCGCGACCCCTCCATGCCCTATTTTGGCCCTGAACGGCGGGTCGTGATCTGCTTCGTCGCCTTGGCACACACTTGGAATTGCGAGCTCGCACTGCCTGACGCTTCCCAATTGCGACCATGATCAAGAACTACTGGACTATCGCCTTCCGCGCCCTGCGGCACCATCGCGGATACACCTTCCTGAACGTCGCCGGCCTGTCGATCGGGATGGCCTGTTGCCTGTTGATCGCGCTCTACATCCGTCACGAATCAACATTCGACCGCGACTTTCCGGCTGCCGCAAACGTTTATCGCGTCGCCGTCAACGAATTCGAATCGAGTTCCGGCGAGCAACTCGCAACGACACCTGCTCCCCTCGCAGCGGTCCTCGAACAGGAGGTACCAGCCATACGCTCAATCGCCAGACTCTTCCCGGGGAGCTTCCGCATGCAGCACGAACAGGCAGACTTCCAGGAACGCCATGTCGTCTTTGCCGATACCTCCGCCCTGTCGATGTTCGGCATCGAACTCATCCAGGGCGATCCGCGAACGGCGCTGGACCAGCCGTTCTCGCTCGTGCTCACGCCGGCGCTCGCAACGAAATACTTCGGCACAACAGACGTCGTCGGCAGAACGCTCACGGTCAACGGACAAGTCGAAGCACAGATTACCGGCGTCATGAAGCCGCTCCCCGAGCGGTCCCACCTGCGGATCGACGCGCTCGGTGGCATTCCAAGCGTGCAGGCAATCAACGGCTGGCTGTTCGACAACTGGGTCTCGAAGCAGAACTATACGTATATCCGGGTCGATCCCGGCACGGATCCGGCTCCTCTCGAGGCCAGACTCAACCAGGTCCTCGACGCAAGACTGTCCGCGCTGTCCGTCGATCAGGAATACCGTTACAGCATTTCCGTCGAACCGCTGACACGAATCTATCTCGAGTCGCGGCGAGCATCCCAGATCGGCACGGTCGGCAGTGCGCGGCTGCTCTACCT
>JAGQWL010000207.1 GCA_020437385.1 Bacteroidota bacterium | reverse complement strand
TTGACTCGTGGTCGGGTTTGGCGCTGGTCGTTCCGTCGCTTGCGTGCCTGGATTGCCGTCGCTCGTTCGTTGACTCGCGGTCGGGCTGGGCGCTGGTCGTTCCGTCGCTTGCGTGCCTGGATTGCCGCCGCTCGTTTCTTGACTCGCGTTCGGGCTGGGCGCCGGTCGGCGATGCTGGTTCGGGAGCATAAGTGGTTTCGAAATCCACTGGACTATTCAAAACGGCCCCTTATGACGTGCTCCGGGCTGTTATTTGGCTGCCTCGAGACTGTCCGACGTGGTATAGATGTGGTCCCCGAACTCGGAATTGTCGTCGTTGGTAGCATTGGCGGCGGCGTGGAAGTAGACTCGATGTGGACGATCGTTAGCCGCTGGTGCTCCGGGAGCACGCCAGGTGAAATGCCAGGCTAGGGTGTCGTCAGCGGACGCGCCCGTTCCTGCCTTGGTGTGCTGCAGATATTCGATCTCGCCTGGGCCCATCGAGGTGGTTGTGCTCCGGTCGACTGGGCGGAGCACGCCGGCCTGGGTGCTGTCGGCGAATCGGGCGGCGAGCTGGAATCCACCCACGGCGAGTGTGGCGCGGGTCAGGCGAATCGTGAGTTTGTAGGTGCTGTCGGGCGAGAACGCGTCAGGAAGACCAAAAAGCGCCAGCGAACCGAGCGAGTCGTTCAGCGGATTGTAGTCGTGACAGGCCTGGCACGTCTTCTCTCCGAATCCTCCCGTGTGCCCGGGCGGGGGACCCTCTCGATAGGCGAAACGAAGCACGGCGAGGGCAGCGATGACAACGGTCACGGGCCCAATATATCCTCGCCGGTTTCTCGGAGAGCTCGCCGGCAGCGACCGAATCGAACCTCGGTACGTGTCAGCGTCGCCCGATTGGCACCGGATCCCGCTGTTGGTCATGTGCCCGGTTCGGTGCCGACCTTCGCGCGCCCGATGGTGTTCGAGTCCGCTCCGAACCAGATTTCGTTCTTCGGCGCGTGGAAGAACATATGCCGGATCGTGCCGCCGCCGCTGCCCACCTCGGTGCTGCTGAAAAATTCCTCGGTGGCCGGGTTGAAGCCGACAAACCGATTGGGCTGGACCCCCGTTTCGACAAACCAGACACGTCCTTCGCCGTCGACGGACATACCGTATGGGCGCGCGCTGGATCCGCTCGGCATCGGCCACTCGGTAAACGCCTCCGTTTCCGGGTCGAACCGGCCGAGGAATCCGCCGGCGTAATCGACGTACCAGATCTTCTGATCCGGTGTCAGGCCGATTCGTCGCGGCCGCGCCTCCTCTCGAGGCAGGGGGATTTCGCGGAGCTGCATCGTTGTCGGATCGACCGTTGCGAGCTTGTGGGTGCCGAACAGGGCGATCCACGGGCGATCGGTCCCATCGAGCACGATCCCGTACGGCCGGGCGCCGGCAGTAGGGACCTTCATCAGCCTGACGGATTCGTCGTCGACCGCGAGGTGTCCAACAAATCCGCCGCCCTGTACGGTAAACCAGATATCACCGTTGGAATCAAAGATGAGCGTATGGGGGTCGCGGGCCGCGGGATCCGGCATCTGGATCTTCTCGATCGAACCGTCGGACGGATCAAGCTTTCCGATGAAGCCTTGCCGATTGCCGGCGAACCAGACGATTCCGTCCGGAGCGACAATCAGGTTGTGCGGACCGACGCCCTCGCCGAGATCGAAGCGCTTGAACTTCTTCGTTTCCGGGTTGAACTGAGCGGCGTAGTCGCTACGCTGGCCGACGAACCAGACGGTGCCATCCGAGTGGACGTACGGGTCGCGCGGACGCGATTCATCCCACGGTACTACCCATTCATTTATCTCGATGTCCTGTGCGCTGAGGTTTGCCGGAAGTAAGCCGGCAACAACGGCCAACGCGGCTATTCGGGAGATAGTGTTCATTTCAACCTCACGGAAAGACGGAATGAAGGAATGAAGGAATGAATGGGGGAATGGGGGACACTCGCTTCGCTCGCGAAGTGAGCAGCGGGTAGACCAAGTTGTCAGTTGTCAGTTGTCAGTTGTCAGTGCGGCGGGCGCCGGGGACTGATAATTTCTCAGACTCTCAGACTCCATCCACGATTCACGATTCCACGATTCCACGATTCCACG
>JAGQWL010000206.1 GCA_020437385.1 Bacteroidota bacterium | reverse complement strand
CGCTCCTCGTCGCCGGTCATTACCACGATGACATGCAGGTCGTCAAGAACATCGGCGCGGAGCAACGCTTCCAGCGATTTGACAATGATGACATCGCCGCCCTTCATGTCCGCCACTCCTGGACCGCTCGCGACGGAGTCCGATACGAGTGACCACGACTGAAACGGACTGTCAGGCTCGAATACCGTATCGAGATGGCCGATTAGCAGAATCGTCGGACCAGTTCCAGCACGTTCCGCGTACAAATGACCGGCACGCTCAAAAGAAGCGCCGTCGATCCAGCGTGTTTCGAAGCCAAGCGCATCGAGTCGGGCGGAGAATACGGAACCGACCTTCGCTACACCCTCGAAATTCATCGTCCCGCTGTTGATTTCAACTACTTGCTGGAGAAGCGCGAGCGCATCCAGATTGCCTGCGTCAACCAGTGACACAATTTCACTTTCTTTTTCCGACAACTGCGCGAATGCAAGCGTCGAGAAAACGCACAGAAGGGCGCACGACAGGGGATACTTCTTCGCGGCGGAAGGATTGATCATATGACTCTGTTCCAACTAAGACGCTGTTCCAACTAAAACTCTGTTGCGGCTGAGACTCCGCTGCAGCTAAAACCCTGTTGCAGGGACGTTCGCAATATAGCCTACGAACCGCGGCATGATAAACCGATTAAATGTGAACATACGATACTCGATTGCCAATCGGCGGACGACATGGGCCACAACGTCGTTTTCGATTGTACGCTGATTCCTGAGCGCGATCAGTACCTGCTGTCAGGCGAAAATGGTCGAAATACTCGTACTTTGACGTATATCCCGGTGGAACATACGACTGAATCTAAAGGCCATTTATGAAGATGAAGACCACGCAGCTCGTACTGGCGGCCTCGCTCCTGCTCCCCTTTTGCGCTCAATGGTCTCGTGCACAGACGACCTTTCGGATCGACTCGACCACGGTCGCTGACGGGCAAACGTCTGTACCTGCCACCGACTCCATTTACGTCTATTTCAGTCGTAAACTGCCGTTCAACTCGCTCTTCACGAAGACATTGCATTGGGAGCCGCGAACGGCCGCTCGGCGCGACTACATCTTCCTGGATGCAGATCGTACGCAGCCGTTGTTTGTCATCACCCATCTTGCCAACACGGACTATTCAATGTTCGCTTTCGGCGCGCGAGCAGAGAATGGAAACCGCATGGAACGTCCGTTCACTGTGAACTACAGTACCACGGACAATATCGGCCAACGAAGCGTTTCGGGCAGTGTCGCGTTCGGTGATCGGCTTCCGTCCGGACGCGCGAACTCGGATCTGGCAGGTCTCGTTTCTCGATCGATGGCGCAGCACCTCACCAATGACGAGGCATCCGGCAAACAGTTCTTGAGCTTCGAGTCCTTCTCCAGTGCAAACAGCTGGAGCGGTTCGCGTACGGCCTCAGGCGCCGCTGACGATGTCACACGCACCGTGGTCCTTCTGCTGGACGCGTTCGAGACAAACACGGACATCTGGTCTGTTGCAAGCGCCGCCGCGATTGAACTGGACGGCAGCTATGCGTTCAATTTCGTCCGGCCGGGAATCTATTATCCGGTTGCCATCAACTACGCAGATGACGATGGCTCTGTGATTGGAGCTTACGGATACTACGACGCCAATGGAGACTTTGCGCCGGACAGGATCACGGTCGACGATACGAACGATCTTTCGGATATCGATCTCACGCTCTACAGCTACAATGCGGCATCGGCGTTTGACAACGACGCGGTAGCGCGCGCTGCGGCGGCTCGGATCTCCAACGATCAACAGCTGTACACCGTGACGTCAGCTAACGTTGAGCCTGGCGGCACGTCCTTTCGTTGGCAGTACCAGTTCTTCAGCCCGGGTCTCGAGCAGGTCACATCCGTGACGGTTGATCCGCTCGTCGTTCAAGTGGCGTCTTTCCCGTCCTCGCTGAACCCCAACGACCCGCCCAATCCCATTGACCCCGAGGGGTTGCTGGACAGCAACGAAGCGATCGCAATTGCTGACGCCAATGGCGGCGACGACTTCCGGTCCCAGCATTCGAGCGAGTCTGTTTTCATCTCGCTGACAGGTGGAAATCTGTACGACGCGTTTCCTCCGAATTCGACGCGGCTCGTCTGGAGGGTCAACTACAGCGTTCCCGGCAAGGAGCAACTAGCCGTGTATCTGGACATGGCTGACGGCGCAGTTCTTGACCCTGGCGCCGTCGGGATCGAGCCGGATGACCGGTCGGGTCGACAAATCGCCTTGGCGCAGAATGCACCAAATCCGGCGGCGGGAACCACGACAATTGGATTCGTGACAACATTTCCCGCAACCGTGGACATCGCGCTGTTCGATGTTCTCGGCCGCAAGGTCCTGACGGCTGCGGACGCCACCTATCCGGCCGGAGACCACACGGTCACCATCGACGTGAGCGGACTGTCGGCCGGGGTCTACTACTATCGGTTAAAGGCAGGAAGCCAGGTAGCAAGTCGGAAAATGATCGTTGGACACTAGCCCTACCGAACGATTGTCATCGTGGAGGTAATCGTACGGCCCGGGACACTGATCCGATAGAGGTACAGGCCCGGCGCAAGCCCGTCTGCTTCAAACGTGGCGTCGTGCCAACCCACTGTCTCGTAGTCATCTACAACACGCGCGACTTCACGTCCGAGCAGATCGTGCACGGTCAGACGCACGTGGCCTTCGGCAGCAACAGGGTACCGAATGGTGGCAGTCGATCGGAATGGGTTCGGAAAGACGGAACCGGAATCGATGAGAAGCGGATTGTCCGGCGTTTCGCGATCTGTCGTCGCCATCATGCTCGCCTTGATCTGTGAAAGATCTGAAACGTTGTCCAGTTGGGCGATTGCTTCGATCGGCAGCCATCCTGAAACGAGCAGACCAAAGGTCGAGGCATCCTCCAGGCCGAGACCAGCGAGTGCACTTTTCAACTCGTCACCGGTGGAAGAAGCTGTCGCATCAACGAGAACGAGCGTTCCGCGCAGACGGATCTCCGGATTGGTGGGCACGAACTCGCCCGAACTTCCGGCCTCAATGTAGGCTTCGTATTCGTCAAGAAGCGTCGTCAGTTCAGGTCCAACGGGACCGGATGGTTTTGAATCCTGAGCGAGGAGAACGGTAGGGCGCGTGCCGATGGCAACGGCTACGAGTGCAACGAACAGGAACGAAACCCTTATGTGCTGTCGTACCGGAGCTTTCATGCGATGGTCGTGATTTAGCTATGGTGGCGTGCATTGTCGGCCCGGCTTCAACGCCCGGCCAGGTCGTTCTACGGGGAATAGAACGCAGAACTACCCACACATATTGTCGCGATCCAGCGAGACAAATGCCAGTAAGTAATTGTTATGATTTAACTTAAACTATTGCAATTCTTCAATAGTTCATTCATTTTACGGCTGGAGGCGACGTCAACGGGCGTCAAGCAGCCTGTTTCAAACCTTTGATCGATCCAGATCACGGGTGTGCCCGAATCGACGCGTCTACAAATCCCGAGTTGTCGAATCGCGGACCGACCCTGCACCGGAACCAGCGTCCGGTGAAAATAGAACGCAAAGCTTCATCAGCGATTCTCCACGCTGCCGGTCGGTTGTGCGATTAGTAACCAGACCCATCAAAACCGGCATTGTCGCCGGCACACACAACCAACGCCAAATGAAAAATCTTGACCATGGATGTAGTCCACGCATGATCGATTTGCGCGGACAACGAACGTCGGTCGTGAGTCGCATTCTTGCAATGCTCCTCTTTGTTGCTGGTACGTTTTCGTCGCTTGACGCAGCTGCGCAGGATGCGAAACCGAACAAGCGCGTGAGTGAGGATCTCCTGCAACTCGCAGCTCCGACCGCAAACAAGACGGCCTCGAAAACTTCATCCGACCTTCTAACCGGCACGGCAATGGAAGCGCCCGTCAAGGACGGAAAGGTGCTCATCGACGCCATCCCGTCCGGAGCGGTGTCGGCACTGAAGGCTGATCTGAAGAGCCTCGGAATCGAGGGCGACGTCACCTATGGACGCGTGTCCTCGGGATGGCTCCCGATTGAAGCGATCGAGAGTCTCGAAAACCTGTCATCTCTCCGCTACGCCCGGCCGGCGTATCGCAAGACGAGTGTCGGCGCGGTAACGAGCCAGGGAGACGTCTCCATGCGTACGGACGAGATCCGGTCGGTTTTCGGCTTCGACGGAACGGGGATGACGATCGGTGTGCTTTCAGACACCTATGACAACGCCGGTATTGCGCTCGTTACGGACGCGGCTGCGGATGTTGCCAGCGGCGACCTGCCGGGCGTCGGCAATCCGAACGGCTATACAACCCCTGTGAACGTCCTGGACGATACGGGTGGCCCTGGAATTGACGAAGGACGCGCAATGCTCCAGCTCGTGCACGATGCCGCCCCCGGCGCCGACCTTGCTTTCCACACGGCGTTCACCGGACAGGCTGGTTTTGCTCAGGGTATCCTGGACCTGGCCGCCGCAGGTGCTGATGTCATCGTTGATGACGTCATCTACTTCTTCGAGCCGATGTTCCAGGACGGCATCATCGCGCAGGCGGCGGACGCGGTTGCCTCGGCGGGAATCCCTTACTTCTCGTCGGCCGGCAACCAGGCACGCCAGTCCTACGAAAGCCCGTTCAACGATTCAGGTGTTGATGTCGGATTCTTCGAGTATGCGAGCTGTGGAATCACCAGCCCTCCGCCGATGTTCGGTGGTCGTGCTCATGATTTCGATCCTGGTGCTGGCGTCGACATCTTCCAGGAGTTCACGATCAATCCAGGAGAAGGTGTTGGTGAACCAATCATCCTCCAGTGGGATCAGCCGTTTGCGTCCGTCAGTGGAACCGGCTCGACCAATGACTACGACATGTACCTCCTGCTTACCGATGACGGTGGACTCGGATTTTCGACTCCATGTGTTCTTCAGGGCGGTGCGGCTGGAAACATAGGCGGCGATCCGGTTGAAGGAATGAACGGGATTGGACTCGGAGGCGGAGCGGCTAACCCGGTTAAGGTTGCCATCATGATCCTCGAGTACGAACAGAATTCCGGCTCGGCGGGCCTGCTCAAGTACGTCACCTACGGCGGCAACGCGCCGGATGAGTACGACACGAAGAGCGGCACGTCGTACGGCCATGCCAACGCGGCTGGTGCGGAAGGTGTCGGCGCAGCATGGTACGTAGACACGCCGGAGTTCGGACAGAACCCGCCGCTCGTCGAAGGATTCTCCTCGGCAGGTGGCGTTCCGACGCTGTTCGATGTCGCCGGTAATCCGATAAGCGAGGTACGCCTGAATCCTGGCATCACCGCCCCCGATGGAACGAACACGACGTTCTTCCTCGGCAGCGACCCGGAATCAGACGGCTTCCAGAACTTCTTCGGAACGTCCGCTGCGGCGCCGCACGCGGCCGCTGCCGCAGCGCTGGTGCTTCAGGCAGATCCAAGCCTGACTCCTGCGCAGGTCTATTCTGTTCTGCGTAACCATGCGATCGACATGGACGATCCCTACACTGCAGGGTTTGACGCCGGATTCGACTTCGGAACCGGCTATGGGCTGATCGATGCCTACGCCTCCGTGAAGTCTCTCGTTGTTGGGTCCTGTGATCCGGCAGACGACGCATACTGGGACGGACAGGTCACGACGCTCGGCTCGGACAAGTACCTGCGTCTCGTCGCGCCGCGTGGTTGGGCGTCGATCGATTTCTGGGGAACGAGTAACCTCAGCGTCGACGGCATCTACGACGCGTCTGGAAATGACATCGGTGCATCGTTCAATCGCACCGGCGATCGGTTCGATTACGTCAGCGGTGGCCCTTACACGGAAGTTCTCGTCAAGGTCTCGCCGATTAACGCAGGCGGAAGCCAGTTCTACATCAAGCTGACGGATCTGGGACGCGACTGTCCGGTAGTCGATGTCGACCCCGTACTCGCGCTACAGACTGGAATCGACGACGAAGCACCGCTTGAGTTTTCAGTGCTTCCGAACTATCCGAATCCATTCAGCAGATCAACGACGATCGGTTACACGCTGCCTGAATCAGCAGACGTAACCCTGACTGTCATCGACCTGCTGGGCCGCGAAGTGATCACGATCGACGAGGGCCGTAAGACCGCCGGAACCTGGCAGGTCTCGCTCGATTCCGATCAGCTTTCGAGCGGCGTCTACCTGTATCGCCTGAAGGCCGGCGACAATGTTGAAACGCGACGCATGATGCTCCGGAAGTAGCAGCAGCCGCAGATAAATCATTTCACCTACTCCAAAAGAGAACCAAAAATGGACAGCAAGTTGAAAATCAACGACGCAAAGGTGAGCAGTGCCGCAACGACCGAAAAGAGCACCGACAATGCGCGAAAAGCATTTGTTGTGCCACGGCTCAGGGTTCACGACAACCTGCCGGTAATCACGGCCGGATCGGTTAACCTCTGGTAGTGTTGCACTATCTCAGTCAAAAACGCCCCGGGGATTCCTCCTCGGGGCGTTTTTTTGTTTGACCGCGCCCCAACGTGTCGCTCCTCGAAATGATTGAACCAGAACAGCGTCGACACGTAAGTAATGATCATTCCACACTGATTTGGTACTCCCCCGCCTTTTGATACTCCCCGCCTCGACGTTATGGCCAACCGAGCTCGACCGGACTTATGGATTCCGCACTCAGAAGAACGATGGCTGCTTGTCACGGACCTCGACGACACACTGCTCGCGTCCGATAAGCCTGAGGATCCGTTGTTCGCAACGTTTGCGGACACCGTGAAGTCGGCCGATGAGCTGATGGTCGTGGTCAACTCAAGTCGTCCGCGAGGTAGTGTCCTGCGAACACTCGCCGGCAACCGATCGGTACAGGAATCCGGATTCATGCCGGATGGGCTGATCACGGCGATGGGTACCGAGGTCTTGATCTTCGACGATGAGGAGGAATCGATTGCCGTCATATCGGACCGCGAGTGGCAGAAGCGATTTGACGGATGGGACCGCCGCGAGGTTGTCAACACGATGAAGGCGTTCAAATCCCGCGGCGTTCGCTCGCATGCCGACGAGTTCCAGGCCCGCTTCAAGGTCAGCTACTCCGTCCCTCCGGAGGTACAGGACGAATGTGCGGAGGCGATCCAGCGTCTCAGCCAGGCTTCGCGAATCGTGCGCTCGGGAGAGTCGGACTTCGATATACTCCCCGCGACAGCGGGCAAGGGTTCTGCCACCCTTTTTGTGGCGGATATTCTTGGAATCGACATCCCCAATCGACTGATGGTCGCTGGCGATTCGGCCAACGACGTTGCCATGTTCGAGGTCTCGCGGCACGGAATCGTTGTGGGCAACGCCCGATCCGAACTCGTGCGACGCGTGGATAAAGAAGTCGCCTTTCATAGCCGGCTCCCACGAAGCCGTGGTCTCCTCGACGGCCTGCAGCATTGGGGAGCAATTCTGGACACGGTGAACTCCTGAGTCTCAATCTCGATCTACCACACGACAGAATTCCTTCAATGGAACACATTTCACCTCGCGGAGAGGAAAACACGAAGTCGCTTGGATCCATTCTGATGATCTCGACGCATGGCTACGTCGGGGCTGAACCCGAGTTTGGAAAGCCTGACACGGGCGGCCAGGTCGTTTTCGTCATCGAGCTGGCCAAGCGTTTCGCGCGTCTCGGCTACCGCGTCGATGTCGTCACGCGACGTTTCGAGGATCAGCGTGAGGAAGATCGAATCAATTCGAATCTGCGCGTCTGGCGTATTCCGTTCGGTGGTCGTGACTTCATTCCCAAGGAACAGATGCATGAGCATCTGGGCGACTTCGTCACCAACTTCCTCGCCGAGACACGCCGGCTCGACCTTGAATACGACGTGGTGAACAGTCACTACTGGGATGCCGGATGGGCCGGACAGCGCATCGCCGAGGAACTACGGATTCCCCACATCCATACCCCCCATTCACTTGGATGGTGGAAGCGAAAGCAGATGCAGGGATCGCGGAAGGACACGGAAAAGGTGTACCGCTTCAACGATCGCATCGACAAGGAATTTCTGATCTACCGCAACTGCGATCATATCATCGCGACAACCCAGGAACAGCTCGAGATCATTGCAAAAGGTTACGGGATTCCCGAAGAACACATGACGATGATCCCTCCCGGAATCGACGAGAGCAGGTACCAGCCGGTCCGCCCGGCGCATGTCGCAGACATCCGCGAAAAACTCAACTTCAAATCGACAGATGTCTACTCCGTTGGAAGAGCCGCGACAAACAAGGGAATCGATCTGCTGATTCGCGCGCTGCCCCACCTGAAGGCGCTTGTTCCGAAGGCTCGTCTACGCCTTGCGATCGGTGCCGACTCGAAGCGCGACAAGAAGCGAATCCAGTCGTGGTCAAAGATCGCTGAGGAACTGGGCGTTTCGCGCAGTGTGAAGTGGCTGGGCCACATTGCTGACGACGAAATGGCGTCGTACTACCGGGCCGGAGGGGTTTTTGCATTGCCATCGCGATACGAACCGTTCGGAATGACGGCGATCGAGGCAATGGCCTGTGGAACGCCCACAGTGGTGACGGTACACGGCGGGCTGCACCGCGTCATCGAATTCGGAACGCACGCACTGTACGCGGATCCCAATCGGCCGGAAGAATTTGCTGCCATGCTCAGTCTGCCGCTCCAATACGAATCGCTCCGCGAAAAACTGTCGCTCGAAGGCGCGCGCTTTTCGAGGAGACAGTTCGGATGGACGGGTGTTGCTAAGCGGACGATGGCCGTGTTCAACCGATTCCGCGGAAGGTATGCGGATCAGGAAGCCATCGAACAGTAATCCGATCGGACATCGCACGGTACGGCAACCCAGGTAGACAGCAAATGGAAGACAGTCGAGTGCTCTTTCGTCCGGAAGAGTATCGTGAGCTCTCAAAGAAGGAGCAGCAGCATCTCGCCCTCGCCTATGAGAAGGCGATCGAGGCATTGCGGCGCAACATAACAGACAAGGGCTTTTCCGCCGCGTCTCTGGAAGACAACGAAGTCTACGGAACCGATGTAAACTATCGTTCGATCTGGGCGCGCGACGGTGGCATCACCGTCATCTGGACACTCGATCTGGAAGACGAGGACATCAGGCGTGCACAGGTGGCCACGTTCGATACGCTTCTTCAGTGTCAGTCGCCCACGGGACAGATCCCGGCCAACGTTCGACTCGACTCCGGCGAGCCCGAATACGCGGGCGTCGGCGGAATTGCGTCGATCGACAGCGTGATGTGGCTGATCATCAGCGTGGCGCAGTACTGCCAACACACGGGCGACTGGGACGTTGCGGAGCGACACCTCGGCCGCCTGCAGCGCGCGATGGACTGGCTCAGCGCCCACGACTCCAACAACTGCGGACTCCTCGAAATCCCCGAAGCCAGCGACTGGGCGGATCTGTTTGGTTACTCCTACCACGTGCTCTACGACGAGGTCTTGTGGCACCGGTCGCTGCAGTGTTTCTCTGATATCCTTCGACACTTCGGTGAGGAGGAGCGAGCGAACGATTACGCGGGTCATGCGGAACATGTCGCGAAGGTCTTCCTTCGTCAGTTCTGGCCGACCACAGGCAAAGAGCGCTCCATCGATCGGCCACCGAGTTTTACCGATACGCAGTATTCGCTCGGTGACGCGCGCTATCTCGTCGCGCAGATCACCCCGTTCAGTTTCAGCTGGCGATGTGACGTCTACGGAAACCTCCTCGCGTATCTGACGGGGCTCCTGGATCGCGAACGTGCCATGATGACGTTCCGGTTTCTCTGGGGGGTTGGCATCAATGAGCCGTGGCCGGTGAAGAATCTTTATCCTCCCGTTCAGGCGGGCGACCCGGAATGGCGCAGCTACTACGCGGTCAATTTGCTGAACCTGCCGTCGCACTACCACAACGGCGGAATCTGGCCGTTCATCGGAGGCATGTGGGTCCGCTACCTGCACAAGCTGGGGATGGGCGATCTGGCGCGCCGCGAACTACTCAAGCTCGCGAATCTCTGCGCCGAGGGAATCGGGAATGAGTGGGAGTTCAACGAGTGGCACCACGGCGTCACCGGCCGCGCGATGGGCAAGGCGTACCAGGCATGGAGCGCTGCGAGCTTCATCCGGGCGTGCCATGACCTGCACGTCGATCCGGAGACGATCAAGACGCTGTAGGCGGTGCCGTGTCAGCAGCATCGCACACGAGACGATGCCGGTTCAATGCCCCGGTCCCCAGGCCAACAAAAAAGGGAGAGCACCAATTCGTGCTCTCCCCTGTTGCAATGTCGATCCTGCGACGACTTTCTTCCGACGTCTTTCTGTCGACGCCCAGCATTTCGGCGGTGCCCACGAGAGGACTTGAACCTCCACGACCTTGCGATCACTACATCCTGAATGTAGCGCGTCTACCAGTTCCGCCACGTGGGCTGTTGCGGGCACCCATTGTACGAATTTGGCCGCTCTGCGGCAAGTTTGCCGTGGCACCCATGGCGTCTATTCGTCGAGAATTTCCAGGTGATTAGCCTCCGCAATCGAGCCCGTCTGGAGTGAACCATCCGCCCGCACCCGAAGGAAGCTCACCCCCGACTCGTCCGGTTCCTGTGCGTTTCCCCTGACGAAGATCATTGTCGCCAACGCGTCGGCTTCTTCGGCGCTCTTCGCAATCACCGTCACCGAACGCGAACCATCAGCCGAAAAGCCCGTGCGCGGATCAAGAATGTGGTGATAACGGCGTCCATCAACGATTACGAAACGCTCATAGTCCCCGGAGGTCACGACTGCCTCGTTCCGGGCATCGAGCCTCGCCACGATGCTGTCTGCGTTGCGTGGATGCTTGATCCCGATACGCCACGGAACCCCCGGCTCCTTCTCGCCCGAGGCGTACAGGTCCCCACCGGCATTTACAATGAAATCATCGATACCCCGCGAGCGCAACACAGCCGCGGCCCGGTCGACCGCATATCCCTTCGCGATGCCGCCCAGGTCCACTTCGACGCCCACATCCGAAAACGAGACAGTAGAATCCGCCCAGTCGATATGTACCCGATCACATCCGGTCAGCGACTGCAATTCCTGAACGGCAGAACTGTCGGGCACCGTTACCGGCTCGTCGCCGCTGAATCCCCACAACTCCGAGAGCGGACCGACGGTGATGTCGAAGAGCCCATCGGAGCGGTGGCAGTAATCGATCGACCGGGCCAGAATGCCGAGCACCTCACCGCTCACCTTCACCGGATGCTCGGCAGCTTCTCGATTCAGGAGAGCAACTTCAGACTCAGGCTTGCTGACACTCATGACCGCTTCGATTCGCTGCATCTCCATGAAGGCATCAACGAGTGCTCGTTGGGCGGCCGGCACATCTGTGTACATCACCGTCGCCTCAACGGAGGTACCCATGATGTACTTGTTGACCGAAACCTCAAAACGGACGTCAGACGTTTCCGCACCCTGCCGGACCTGCCCCGCCGATGGCATCACGGATGCCGCCTGAAGCACGATCACAACCGCGACCGCGGCATGCGACCAGATCTTTCCGCCTGAAGTCGCACCAGACGGCGTCCCGTACGTGCGGGTTCGGATTGCGGAACTATTGACTGAGGATGAAATCGGCATCGGGGGATGGTTGGCCCGACAGAACAACTCGTATTCGACCAGGAATGCAGACAAGTGATTCTCCGGCTCGATGAATGGCGCCGGCCTTGACGCAAGTCTGGTGTTTGCAGCTTGCCTTGATAATCCGCACACCGGAGTCGTCGGCTTTGACCGTCACTTCGCCGTTCGCGGAAGATACCGTTCGTTCAAAGCCGCCCGATCGAAGTTGTTCGCGCGCGAGCATCAGGTCACCCGCGAAGAGCTGCACCTCGGATGCCTTGCCGGTCGCGCCTGCACTGAATCGTACAATCGTGGGATCAACCATCTGCCGTGGCAGCTCGTATTCGCGCGCAAGCGACCGGAGGAACTGCTCCACCCTGCCGTCCCGCACCCGAAAGTCAATCAGCGAAGTGTCCGCAACGTACACCACATCGCCGACGTGGCGCCCGACGAGCGGATGCATCTCCACCTTCACCGTCCCGGCGGACAACCGGTTGTCGGCAAGAAAGGATCCGAGGGCTGAGACAGCTTCCGCCGGCCTGTCGGTTACAACATCGAGCGAGAACGACTCCAGCGGCATCCGCGGCGACCGTCCCGCAGCAAGGGCACCCGGAACACCGGCTGCGGCCGCGCTGATACCTGCAACCGTTGCAACGCCTCGCCGAAGAAACTCTCTTCTGATCATCATCTGGTGCCTCACTGTGATTTAGAATCTGTAACGGTATCCGACGCTGAACATGTAGGCGAACAGATCCTTGAGTCTGCTGTGCCAGTCCGGTGCATCCGTGTGGCGCATGTACAGATTCAGGTCAAAATTCAGATCGACCTTCTCGCTTGCCAGCATCGCAATAAACGGGTACCGTGACTTCGCATTTCCCGTTATCGTCGTGCCCAACTGAATCTCACCGGAATAACCCCTGCTCAACTTGCTGTCCACGGACATGAAGGTCATTGGCGCAGCGTACGTCGGCTCAAAGAAGTAAGCCTTGCTCTGTTTGTAGCCGCGGAAGCCAGCCTTCAAAACAACATCTTCGGCCACCCGTCGCTGCAGCATGATGTTCGCGGTGTTCGACTTGATGTCCCAGTTATCCCAGTAGTAGCGGTATCCGAGGTTCAGTGCCGTCTTGCGACCGAGACTTTGATTCAGTCGTACACCGACCGCCCGGCGCGTCCGTTGATCCGGATGTCGCGCCTCGAACGTCTGTATTTCTCCGTCTCCGATAATCGAAACAACTTGATAGGGATCGTTTAGATAACCCCTGTTGTCAGACCACGAGCCGTCGAGCTGTAGTACCGTTCGGCGCCCAAGCACCTGCGTCAATCCGGCGTTCAGCGACAGCACATTTTTGTCTGCCGTCCAGGTCTGGTTTCGCGGCGCGACGATGTCCCAGCTCTGCGTTGCGCCAAGCGAGAAAATTGTGTTCTTCTTCGCGAACGGAAGCGAAAGTGAACCAGCGATCGTACGGGACTTGTAATCGTTCTCAGTACTGTAGATGCCATTTGCGGAAAGCGTCGCTCCGGCGACGAGTT
>JAGQWL010000205.1 GCA_020437385.1 Bacteroidota bacterium | reverse complement strand
TCGCCAGTCACAAGTAATCAGTGCGGCGGGCGCCGTGGGACTTTGATAATTTCCCAGACTAGCAGTCTCCCAGACTTCTAGATTCCGTTCGCACTGATCGACGATTCTACGATTCTCCGACTCCACGATTCTTGAACTGCCGAATCGAAACGTCCGTGGCTCGCGACGACGCGGCTCGTTCCGAGCGGTCCTATCTTCCTATCTTCTTCGATTCCTCGTTTCCGCAGAATCGGAGATTCTGCGACTCAGCGCCCGCTCACCGATGGCAGTACCGTTACGCTGACATCGGCTGTATTGTTGGTCGGATTGATGTCGCCCTCAAGACCGTTGGTAATGGCTACCGTCGTGACGTACGTGTCCGGAGTTGCACCCTCAGCAACAACTCGTAGAATCGCCGACGGTCCCGGACCAAGCGCACCGATCGTCCAGATTCCGCTCACGGGGTTGTAGTTGCCACCGCCTGTATCGCTGATGTACGTCAGCCCCGTGGGTAACTGGTACGTGACCTCGACATCGTCCGCGATATTGCTGCCTGCGTTTCCAACGACGATATCGACCAGGACCTGCTCACCGACGGCAATTGACGAGGCGCTGGCAAGTACCGACAGGGTCAGGTCGTAGCGTGCGCGGGCCACGATGGCGACGGAGGCGGTGTCATTGGTTGCGTCCGTGTCATTGTCCAGTCCGTCGATTATCGTTGCCGTTGCGAGGTACGTACCGGCGGTATCGGCACGGACCGTGACGGACAGAAAGTCGAGCAGCGACGCGGACGTGGCGTCAAACGACCACAAACCCGTGGCCGGATCGTACGCACCAGTGCTTACAGTGTGGCTGACATATGTGAGACCCGCCGGGATGGGTTGGCGAACCTGGACTCCGGGTATTGAAACTGAGGGCGGATCATGGGTGATCGCCGTGCTGTAGACCATGGGAACGCCGAGGCTGTATTCCTGTGAAGACGTTGTCATGCTGGCCTGCAGATCGTAAGCCTGCGGCGTGACTGTGACCCGGAACGTGTCCGACGCACTGAGTTGATCTCGATCGGTGGCGGTCACGATGATGTCGGCCGCTCCTGGAGCTACGGCGGTCACGCTCAGCAAGAGTCCCTCCCTGATGTCGACGATTCCGGACGGCGTTGCGGTGGCCGTGTACGTTGGTCCAGAATCGTCCAGATCATCGAAATAGTCGCTGAGTAGAAGTAATGTCGACCGCCCGACCGACAACACCAGGTCCGGGATCGGCGAAACGACCTGTGGCGCCGTAACTACCGAGAGATCCCGTAGGACTACATCGTCTCGTTCATTTGTGTCCCGTGCCGATGCACCGAGGATACTCACGCGCAGATCCTGTCTGTAGAGGGGTTGAATGCCTCGCACGCTCAGGTAGTGCGTCCGGGTAGTTCCCGGCTGAATGTGGCCCAGAGGCACCTGACCTGTGAAGGGGGTTCCGTCTCGCAAGCCGAGCACCTCTATACCTGGCGGTACATTCACATTCAAGACCGCAGGCGGCGAAAGCCCCGGACCTTCATTCGTGACCGCCATCGATACCTCAAGGGTGTCGCCGAGCAGGAATTTGACAATTTCGTCATCCGGTAAGACCGAGAGTGCCAGGTTATACGGTTCGGCGGGGCTTACCGTCATCGTTGCCTGATCGATATCGTTGGACGGATTCGGGTCGTCGTCATTGCCGGCGGAGACACGGGCGTTGTGGCTGAATATCCCCGGCGGCGCATTCGTGAATCTCTTGAGCAGCGTTACGGTCTGGCCCGGCAACAGATACGCCATGCTCCATTTGCGTTCCGCCGGATCGTACGTTCCGTGATCGACCACGTCTGCCGCGTACGTCAAACCATCGCCCAACGCATCCGAAATCGTAAGCCCCACCGCGGCTGTCGAGCCGATGTTGCGGGCACGAATGATAAATCCGACGAGATCACCTTCTATTGCGATCGGGGTTTCGGCTTCAACGGTAACCTCGATATCGTACGGTTCGGTTGATGCGGAGACATTCACCAGTACGCTATCCGAGTTGTTTGTCGGGTCGTCACGCTCGCCGAGTCCGTAGGCAATGTAGACGGGATCGTAGTAGCGGCCGGGAAGACCTGCGATAGCTGTTAGGTGCAATGTCGCGCTGGATTGAGCCGGCAGCCCGTTCAGCCTCGGGATCACCCAAGTGTCCGTGACCGGGTCGTATGTCCCGCGGTCGGTCTCGTACCGTTGAGGAAAGAAATAGAGCGGCAACACATTGCCTACCTGCGTGCGGGTGTTGACTGCGTTGGGTCCGAGATTCTCCAGCGTCAAGGTGAAGTGGGCCGAATCCCCTTGCACCAGTGTCGCGGGGTTCATGTCCTGGTAGAGCACCAGGTCGTAGGCGACAAACGGCAGCACCTGGACCGTTGCCTCCGCCGTATTGTTGCCGTCGACGATGTCGCCGTCCGTGCCGGATACGAAGCGCGCCTCGTTGCTCAGTTGAACGCCGTTCGGCGACTCGGCCGCAATGTGCGTTTGTATTTCCATTGTTGCGCTTTCGCCCGGCGATATGGTCCCGATCACCCACAGGCCGCTGTCGGGATCGTACTCGCCGTCGCCCGCATGGGAGATGTACGTCCACCCTTCGCCAGGTCCGGCCTGAACCTGAACTCCTTCCACGGGCGCGAGACCGGAAAGCGTCGCTTCGAGCGTAAGGGTGATCGCCTCTCCTGAACGGGCGGAACTCCGTGAAGCATATTGGGCAAGCTGCAGGTCGTACGCACCTTCAGGACCGATCTCTACCCGCACGCCATCAATGTAATGCCCGAAGAATTCAGTACCCGTGATGTCGTTTATCGCATTCTCAATGGCGCTGAGAGTGACTACAAGAAAATCTGTTCCGGCCGGCAGGCTCATCGATGATGAGACCCATTCCCATGCCTCAACATTATTGTCGCTGTTAAGACGTCCTGTGCTCTCTCCGAGCAGGGTTACGGCTCCGTTGGGGAATGCCGCGGGATTGCCTTGATACGCTTCCAATTTGATTCCGAAAAGTGCATCGGAAAACGCCGTCGCCACCCGATTGACCAGCATATTCGTGACGGCCACCCCCGGATCCGGAAGGGGGGCCTGTCGTAGGTCGATGACTTGATACAGATCTGCGCTCACATCATCGCCTGGTCCGTCGGATCCGGTGTAAATGACCTGAGCCATCAGCGACCACGAGCAGGGCAGAATCGGATCAGGTGGAGTTTCAGCCAGGATGCGCTCATTCCGTGTCACGACGCGAAGGCTGTCTCCGGTCCACCCCGTGAACTTGTACTCGAAGCTGCCATTGTCATCAAAGCGCATGCAACCGATGCAAGGAAGCGGCTGGTTGGTGATCGAACACCCAACGAATTCGTTCGCCGCAGTTGCCGTGTACCCAGCGGTAACTGCTCGAATCTGGCAAACAAATTCATCGCCCGTGTAACACGCGCACCCCGCGAGCAGGAACATCGCTGCGGCGGCTACCACGGAATAGACGTTGCGTGGTCCGACATCTGTCGGATTGCTTTGCTTCGGCTGATCTTCTAAACTGAAAAACGAATGACCAATCCTTGACATGATGGTAGTTCTTTGCGTGTTGGGCGGAAATACTGTCGAGGGACGACGCCGACGATCCCTCACTTCACCAGCGTCATGGAACGAGTCTGCACGAAGCGACCGACCTGGAGGCTGTAGAAGTACGTTCCCGACGCCCATCGACCTGCATCCAACGTGATCTGGTAGAATCCGGGAGCGTAACTGTTGTCAACCAACGTCTGCAGCCGCCGGCCGAGTACATCGAACACCTCGATCTTCACTCGCGCGGTCTCGGCCACTTCAAAGGGAAGCGTCGTGGTTGAGTTGAATGGGTTCGGGTAATTCGGGTGAAGCGAAAACTGCTTCGGCAGTACGAGAGTTTTTTCTGTACCTGTCTCGACGTCACCAGGGCCGACGCACGTGAGGAAGGCACTTTGATCGATGGTGTTCGGATCGTTGGTTCCCTCGAAGACATCTTGAGTTGCGTCGACCAGCAGGAAGTTGCCGGAGCCGGTCCCTCCGGTAGCGCAGATGCGGCCCACAGGGAACGAGGCGATCTTGTCTACGGATTCGTGGCCGCTTCCGCCGAGATAAGTTGCAAATTCGAGCGCTCTGCCGTCCGGCCGCAGGCGGGCAAGGAAGCCGTCGCCAAGACCGCCGGCAAAGGAAGCCTGGGTCGGCATGGCCAACGGGAAATCCGTGGAACTGGTCCTCCCGCCAATCATGACGCTCCCGGCGGAATCGACGGCGATCGCGTACGCCTGGTCATCATCAGCGCCACCCAGATACGTCGAGTACGATAACGTCCACGGTGAATTATTCTGAGGTGTCAGCGTGGCAATGAAGCTGTCCTGCCCGCCCCGCGTCGTAGCCTGGAAGCCATCCGAGGTCACCGGAAAATCGTATGATGATGTATACCCGGTTACGTGCACACGCCCGTCGGCGCCAAGTGCGACCCCCGTCGCCTGGTCATTCCAGGCCCCACCGAGGTACGTTGAAAACAGCAAGGCGCTACCCGTCGAATCAAGATGGGAGATGAAGGCATCGCCCTCCAGTTCGCGATGCGGACCGCCAAACGTCGACTGAAGAGGGAACTGTGTGGGGAAGTCCGTCGAGTTCGTATACCCGGCGACGGTGGCCTCGCCGATTTCGTTGGCGACAAGCGCAACGCCCGCGTCGTCGTGTTGTCCGCCGAGGTAGGTCAGGTATTCGAGTGATGGCGAGTCATCATCGAAGCGAACGCGGGCGACGAAAGCGTCCGTCTGCAGTGCGAAGCCGCCGGCGTGGCGGGGCTGCAGGGCTTCACGTGTCGAGGGCAGGTCTGGAGAGCTCGACGTGCCGATCAAGTACACGCTGCCCGCGGAATCGAGCGCGAGTCCGGCAAGGTGGTCGTCGCCTGATCCACCAAGGTAGGTTCCGTCGATGGCCAATCCGTCGGCGTTAAGTCGTAGGATGAACCCATCCGTTTCGAGCAGGAGGCCGCCGCGGTACGGATGGAGCGATTGCGGGAAGGGCCAATCAGTCGACGTCGTGACACCCGCCGCATAGATGCGCCCCTGTCCGTCTACAGCGAGCGCTGTGATGCTTTCATCTCCGGTACCTCCGAGGAAGGTGGAGAACACGAGCGCGCCGGACGCATCGAACTTGGCGATGAACGCGTCGGTGCCGCCAAGGCCGCCACCGGTGTAGTCAAAGGCGGCTGATCGCGTCGGGAAATCCGCCGATCCCGTGTACCCCCCAACGTACACGTTTCCCGCCGGATCGGTCACGACGGCAGCGCCGGCCTCGAGGTGCTGGCCGCCCAGGTACGTCGAGAACGCCTGGGGTGCGGCAGAGTTGGATTGAGCAGAAGCACTCGAAATCCCGATGCCGACGAAAACAAGCAGAAAAACGCAGCAAACGCGCATAAGAGGCGACAGGTTTAGGCTCAGTGGAGGAGTGGTCCTCCATCCTGATCCTAAGCCGGTTCATGTCCCATTCGGGATCAAGCCGTCCCCGCTTTTCGAAAAGAAATACGGACCGGATGCGCGTCCGGAAACCTGCTACGAGCGGGCAATGGCAGTGATGTCCAGCCCGACCTCGGCGGCTGGTTCGTGCGTGTTCTCGATCCCGGCGACGGCCTCCGCCAGCGCCCGGCCGGCCTGGTCGCGTGCGAGGTGGACGGCACTGGCCCCCGCTTCGACAAGCATCGCACGCTCAAGCGTGTCCGACGTTAATGCCGAGATCGTTCCTTCGTAACCCGCATCTCGCAAGGCTTGCGTGATTTCAATTTTTGCGGGCCCGCCGGGGACGCCGAGGACGATTGCTCGCAGCCGGCTGAGGTCGAGTCGCTGCCACATCGAGCGATCGCGTCCGTCGCCGTATACGACGCGTCGCTTTTCGGCACGCTGCTCCGCCAGCTTCGACGGGTCTGCGTCCATTCCGGTAACGCTGTGGCCCAATGCGCACAGGCGGTCATATGCGGCCGTTCCCGCGCGCCCCATTCCGATGACGAGAAAGCGCGAGTTTCCGAGCGTCGTCGGCAGCGTTTCGCGATGACGGCCCTCCCGTTCCGCGATCGAAAGCAGCCTGGCAACACGTCGCCAGATCTGTAGTGAATAACGGGTCGCAACGGCGTTGATGATGTACGACGCCGCTGTCGCGGCCGCAAGAACCGGAATAAACCGATCGGGAATCAGACCGGCATCGGCCGCGATCACGCCGACGATGAGTGTTATCCCGCTGAAAGACGTGAGCGCGACCGATGTGATGAACGCCGTGCGTGCTTTCAGCCTGAACAGCGCCAGCAGACCGAAGTACAGTCCGCCCTTGATTAACAGGTAGCCGATCAGGGCGAGCACAAGCACGGCATCCCAGCCCCCGGGAAAACCGACGAGTCCGACGCGCAGGAAGAATGCGGCGAGGAAGACCTCCTTCAGGCTCCACAGTTTTTCGGACAGGCGTTCGACTTCGGGCGTTCCAGCAAGCAGGGCACCCGCGGCCAGCGCGCCGAGCTCCCCGGAGAAACCGGCCTGCTCAAACAGATAGACGCCACCCATTGCCAGCAGCAACCCGAAGAGCAATACGAGTTCCTTGCTATCCAGTCGCTTGTGAATCGTCGTCAGCGCCGGCCTGGCAAAGAG
Organism: Bacteroidota bacterium; assembly: GCA_020437385.1. Lineage (GTDB taxonomy): Bacteria > Bacteroidota > Rhodothermia > Rhodothermales > JABDKH01 > JAGQWL01. The sequence goes on along the minus strand of JAGQWL010000205.1, from coordinate 5,839 downwards.
CAACAACAACAGCGCCGGCGACCACGGAGAGGGGCGCGATCCGCCGACGAAGATCAAGAGGACACCCATCGCAACTGTCTGCAGCAGCAGAATGCCGATCGCCACTCGACCGTGATAGGACGTCAGTTCATTCCGCTCATCCAGCGTCTTCGCCGCGAGAATAATGCTCGACGCCGCAAGTGCGAGGCCGAGAACCAGTGAGCCGCTGAGCGGCACGCCCGCCAGATACGCCCCGCCCATTCCGAGAAGCGACGCGATCACCATGAACACACCGCCGGCACCGAGTACCTCACCCCTGGAAAAACTCCTGACGTGCAGGTCCAGCCCTACCGTGAACAACAGTAGTGAAACGCCGATGTCACCCAGTTGCGCAAGCAGTGGTCCGCCGCTCACGTCGAAGGCGGCCAGTGCCATGCCGGCGACCAGAAAGCCGACGAGCGACGGGAGTCGCAGCAAACGTGCAGCAGCGCCTGACACGAAGGCGACCAGAATCCAGAAAACGTCCAAATGCGTGGGGGTTGGTGGAACCTGAATACAAACCGGTCGGCCCGTTTGTTCTTCACGCTATGTCAGGGATTTCCGTACGACGCGTACCGAGTGTGTTTCGGCCAATCCGGACGGAGGCATTTCTATATTGGTATACAGTTTCCACTCGGCATTCTATGCCAGTCGAACTGGACGAGCCCCCTTCGCAGTGTTCACCAATCGAACTGAAAGGCAATGAATCACACAAGAATACTGGCGATTGTTCTCGGGTGCGCGTTCGGGATCGGCCATCCCGGTGTTTGTCAGGCTCAGGATACGTCCCGCTCCCGGCAGAGTCTCAATGACGGATGGTCGTTCCGGCTGGACTCTTCAGGCGCATCGTGGGAGTCTGTCAATCTTCCCCACACATGGAACGTCAGCGATGCTTTCGACAAAAGCCGGACGTACTACCGGGGCGTAGGTGAATATCGCCGCGCAATTCTCCGACAGGCGGAAGCCAGGTCTGCTGGATCGCATACCCGCTGGTTCGTCTTGTTCGAAGGAGCCAATCAGATCGCGGACGTGTCCGTCAATAACGTCCACGTCGGCCAACACATCGGCGGCTACACGCGCTTCGTCTTCGACGTGACTGACTACTTGCGATACGACGGAACCGATTCGCTGACGGTCAGGGTGGACAACCGGTACAACGAGGACGTGCCACCGCTGAGTGCAGACTTCACATTCTACGGCGGCATCTATCGCGATGTCTGGTTGATCGGCGTCGACGACGTTCATGTCGATCTGGAGGACTACGCCAGTTCTGGCATGTACATCACGACGATGTCGGCGAATCCGGACTCCGCGCGGATCAAAGTGGCCGTCCGGGTGGCCAATGACTCAGGCACGGCCGTGACTGGTCGGGCTCGCCTCACGCTTGGTGGCGCGTCGTCGAATGCCGACGATGCTACGTCACACACCGAGGAACTCCGCTTTCGTGTTGGTGCCGGGGACGTTGTGACACTCTCGAAGGAATTTCTGATTCGGAATCCGCGTCTCTGGGCGCCACTCAAGCCGGAGCTCTACCAGGCAACGGCCCGAGTCCTCGTCGGCGGATCGGAGAGAGACGCTGTCACTGAAACCTTTGGTATTCGCACGCTCAAGGTCACACCTGACGGAATGCTGATTAACGGCGTCGATACGCGTCTCATCGGCACAAATCGCCACCAGGATCGGATGGGATACGGAAACGCACTCCCGAACGAACTCCATCCGCCGGATATTGAGACGGTCGTCGACCTTGGGATGAACTTCCTGCGCCTTGCCCATTATCCGCAGGATCCGGTCGTTCTTGCCGAGACCGATTCGCTCGGACTCGCGGTGTGGCAGGAGATCCCGGTGGTAAACAGAATTACGCAGTCGGAGGAATTCTATTCGAATGCTGAGAGGATGATTGTAGAGATGGTGCGACAGAACTACAACCATCCTTCGATCGTGATCTGGGGGATCATGAACGAGGTGCTGCTGCGCAAGCCGAACCCGATTCCCGAGGGATATTTCAGCGACGTGCATGCTCTGGCTGAGCGGTTAAATGGTGCGGTTAAGCGTGAAGACCCGCGACGGCCGACGGCCCTCGCGGTTTCAGGCGGCGAGATCTACGATGGAACGGGCGTTTCATCGGTCACGGACATCCTCGGAATGAATCTGTATTTCGGATGGTACGTCGGACGGTTTGAGAGCTTCGGACCGTTTCTCGACACACTGCATGTCCGCCATCCGGACCGGCCGCTGTTCGTCAGCGAATACGGGGCCGGGTCAGACGAGCGGATCCACGCCCACAATCCGAGGGCATTCGATTTTTCGTCCGAGTACGCGATTGCCTACCACCGGAGTTCGTTCGAGCAGATCCTTGCGCGCCCTTACCTGGTTGGCACGGCGGTGTGGGCGACGTTTGACTTCGGTTCGGCAACGCGGAACGACACGAAGTTCGCCATAAACCAGAAGGGCCTGTTCACATTCGACCGCGTGCCGAAAGATCAGGCGCGCTACTATGAGGCCGTACTTGCGCCGGAGCCGCGGATTGAAATCGAGCGGGATCATCTGAAGCGGGTTCTCTATGACGGAAACAAGATCCAGTCCGTCGTGATCTACACAAACGCGGATTCGGTGGTCGTTCGACGCGACGACTTCGTGGTGTCAGCTCTCGTGTCGAATGCGGCGGCGACCGTTGCGATTCCATTCGTCGCGGGGGACAACGTCGTGACAGCGACCGGCTACTGGAATGGAACAGCGGGCCTGTTCGACTCGGCCAGTTTCGATGTCCACGATACGACGAGCTGTGACGACGAATGGTGCGGACTCGCGATAAATATCGGCAGCCTCGAAGTGCTCGCGAGTGACGGCTGGGTGTACGCGCCGGAATCTGAAATCAGCGGAACGCTCTTTTCGATGCACGTGCCGGGAGTCCGGATTCCCGAGCCGAAAACCACGCCGCACGCGATTCGTGACACGGTCGATGACCCGCTGTTCCAGACGTGTGCTGTTATTGACGACCTGACCATGGGGTCGCTGGCTGTTCCGGCCGCAGGCATCTATGACGTTACACTTGGGTTTGCTCGGCACGAAACTGCGGAAGGTGCGGCTGAGGCGATTCGAATTTCGCTCAACGGAAATGACGAGGTCGAAGCCGTTTTCGATGCGGATGCCACATGGCGAGCCGGCGTCGTAAGCAGGAGCGTGGAGGCTTCTTCCGAGATTGACTACAGGCTCCGACCGGTCGACGGTTCGATGTTGCTGTGCTCGGTCAAGGCGGCTCTGGAGAAAGAATGAAAGAATGAAGGAATGAATGAATGGGAGAATGGAGGAATGGGAGAATAGGGGATTAGGGGAATAGGGGCGTGAATCGAGAATCTGGGAAGTCTGGGAGTCCAGGATGACTGCGGCTCGCGTCAGGTAGGTTGCGGCGAATCGGCCGGCATTCTGACAACTGACAACTGACCTCTGACAACTTTTTCCTATCACTGCGCTCTTCGCGCGCGAAGCGAGCGTCCTTCATTCTATCGTTCATGAGCGCGATCTTTGACTGTGTGACGTGTTCGCCCATCTGAACTCAACGAAGCAAACTGTGAACAGAACTCCGATCCTTCTTCAAACCGTCTTTCTGGTTCTTGTCGCGTCGGGCTGCGGACGCGGCGACGTGGACGTTCGGCCGGTAGCGGCCCCGCTGGAGTCATGCGCCCCGCTGTTTGATGGCGCGAGTCTCAACCGCTGGACGATGCTGGGCGACGCGGAGATGCTCGTTGAAGACAGTGTGATCGTCGGGCGAGGCGTTCGATCCGGACGAAACAGTTTTCTCCGCACAGATGATGAGTACGGCGACTTCGATCTGAACTATGATTTCCGCATCGATCCCGGGTTCAACTCCGGCGTGCAGATCCGCAGTCATGTGGCGAGCGACACGCTTCGTTTTCAGCATCAGGCCGGCAACGGTGACCGTTTTGAGCAGGTGACCCTGCCCGGAACTGTGTATGGCTATCAGGCGGAAATCGACCCGAGCGAACGCGGATGGACGTTGGAGATTTACGAGGAATCCGGCCGCGGATGGTTGCAGACCTTTTCGAAAACGCCGGGGCAGAAGTTGATCGAACCCGGCAAGTGGCACCATGGCCGCGTCCGCGCCGTCGGCGACACGATTCGTACCTGGCTTGACGGCTCACCGGTTGCGACGCTCGTCGATACGATGTCCGGCCGCGGCTTCATCGCTCTGCAGGTGCACACGGTCTACGCGGACGAGGACATCGGCAAGGAGGTGCGGTTCAGGGATCTGGTTCTGTGTGAATAGAGGCGGGCGCTCACTTCGCCCGCGAAGAGAGCAGTTTGTCGACGAAGTTGTCAGAGGTCAGTTGCCGGTTGTCAGAATTGCCATGAGCGCTCGTTCATTCCATCATTCCATCATTCATTCCCCTATTCCCCCATTCTCCCATTCCTTCTATACCACTTCCAACAAATCCCGCTCTGGAAGCGCGGGGAACTGCTGCGCCGGAAGTGTCTGGTACCAGAACGCCACCGAAGCGATATCATCCTGAAGCGGCAGGTAACGCCTGTCGCTGCGCCAACCAAGCGCCTGAATCGTTACGCGCAGATCCGTTGAAAACCGGATCGGATCGGTGATGTGCCACCGGTACATTCCGAAACGGGTCTGCGAACGATAAAGGCCGTCTGGTCGGATGACCTGTGGCAACCCGGAGTAGGGCGTCGAGAACTCCTGATACTCGTTCGTTGCCTTGTTCTCGAAGTTGTAGGATCCGCAGAAATAGTCCTCCGTACCCGTGCCACAGATCGTCGGATAGTCCTTGTCGCCGTCGAGATAGAATTTGATCTCGCCCTCACCCCACCATCCGGCATTGTTCACGCCCCACGCCATGTAGGTGCCGACGAATCGGCCGCGACCCTTCACTCCATCGAGAATGGTGTAGACCTCTCCATACGGCAGCGGATTTACTCGGCGAAACTGTGCGTGAAAGTACGCGGCGTCGTCACCAACCGCTCCGACGGAATAGTTGATCTGGTAGTACAGCGTCGTTTCATCGTCCGCGAGGTTCTCGAACGTGATACGGCATCGGCGACGGAATGGCATCGGCCAGTAGCAGTTGAACGCACTCCCCGGATTGACGCACACCGCGAGCGACGTCACCGGCGCAAAGGCGCCCCATCCGCACGCAAAAAAATCGCCCACGGGACACTCGACGGATGGGTGCTCCTCGCCGTCCCAGTAGATCCGGATGATTCCGAAGCGCCAGTGCCCGGTTGGCGTCATCCAGATCTGTTCGATAAGGCCGGGTCCGTCAATGTCCGCAAGCACGAACGTTTCGCCGCCTCCAATCCTGACGGATGGTGAGACCTTCCAGCCCTGCCCGAGCCCACGTGCATGCACGGCACCAGTCCCATCGGTGGCCATCCCGCCGGCACCTTTTTCACCCGTGAAATTCTCAGGGGAGATTGAACGGGATTCGCGATCGTCGAGCGTGTAGAGTGTTGAGAGCATGTTGTCGCGCGATCGGAGATCGCGTTCCGGAATGAGGGATTGAGGGAATGAAGGAATGAAGGAATGAGGGAATGAAGGAATCGTGGAATCGCAGAATCGCAGAATCGCGGAATGAATCTCGGAATCTAAGAATCTTGGAGTCTAGGATGGCGGCGGCTCGAGTCAGGTAGGTTGCAGCGAAACGCCCCAGACGGGCATTCTAACAACTGACCTCTCACCTATGACGTCGTCAGTTGTCAGTTGTCAGAATGGCCATGAGCGCTCGTTCATTCCATCATTCCATCATTCGATCATTCATTCCCCTATTCCCCCATTCTCCCATTCCCCCAT
>JAGQWL010000204.1 GCA_020437385.1 Bacteroidota bacterium | reverse complement strand
TCTCGCGTCTGGAACGTACTTCGTCCGCATGCAGTCAGGTGATGGGGTGGTGACGCGGAAGGTTGTTAAGGAGTGATTTGAAGGAATGGGAGAATTGGGGGAATAGGAGAATGGGGGAATGGGGGAATAGGAGAATGGGGGAATGAAGGAATGAAGGATCGCTCGGGACGAGCCGAGTCATCCACGGGTCGAGTCCATGGCAACCGTTGAATCCCGCTACCCACTACCATCGGCCCATTTGGTCGCTGGCTGTGGACTGATAACTGGTAACTGATAACTGCTCACTTCGCGAGCGAAGCGAGCGTTCCCATTGACAACGCGGGCAATAATTAGTTAATTAGCACTAACTAATTATCTACCGCAACGTGGCCCGCCCGAAGACGATATCCGACGAAACGCTCCAGGAAACGGCCCGACGCTGCTTCCTCGAGCACGGACCGGCCCTGTCGGTAAGCACCATCGCCGCCGAACTCGGCATCTCTGACGCCGCCATCATCAAGCGCGTCGGCTCCAAGGAACAGCTCCTCCGCTCTTGCCTCGCCGTCGAAGAGCCGACGCCGTGGCTGAAGCCGCTGCAATCGGGTCCACAGCCGGGTCCGCTGCAAAAACAGCTCGTCGAGCTCCTTGAAGCAATATCCGCCACCATCAAGGAGCGGGTCCCGACGCTGATTGCACTCCGGCTCAGCGACATCAACATGCACGAGATTATCGGACTCGACGGCCCCGACGCGCCCCCGCTGAAAGTCCGCCGACTCGTCGCCAAATGGCTTCGTCGCGCCCGGACAACACACGGACTTAACCTGAAGGATCCGGCTGCAACCGCGGATCTGCTCGTGTCTTCCGCGCTGTCGCGCGGCTTCTTTCACTGGGTCTCGCACGGCGTGATCCCCCAAACGGATTGGCGCGAACTTGTTGCCGCCGCGCTCGCCGGCGCGTCGACGACAGACTCCGCTCCTAACCTCTAATCAAATAGCGCTCATGCGTGACACCGACGCGCCCCATCAGGGCGGCAGGAACCAGCGCCAACCAATGCATCCGATAAAACATTTTCGCTTTCCCGGAACCGCCGGTGACAGCCGATTGCTCCCGCTGATTGTTGCGATCGCCGTAGTGGCCGGATCGACCGGATGCATCTCGCTGGCACCGTCAGAAAAGCTTCCGGAGACAGTTGCAGCGATGCCCGAATCGTACGACTCGACTATGGTGACGGGAGATTATGCCCCGCTCGAGTGGTGGACGGCGTTCGACGACAGAGGTCTCGAAAGGGTTGTCGACTCCGCGCTCACAGCCAACCTCGACCTCGTGGCGGCGATCGCTCGCATCGAAGAGGTCCGTGGGCAATTCCGTGCTGCTCGCGGCTACCGCTTCCCGTCCGTCCCCGCAACGGGAGGCGCCAACACACAGGACTCGCCGGCCAACACAGGCGCATTTTCGCGGTTTCTCAGAGACAGCTCCGGCACACCAACAATTACACGCTTCAAGACGACGACCTACTCGCTGTCCGTTGGCTTCGCCTACGAGCTCGACTTCTGGGGTCGCGTCCGAAATGACACGCGTGCCGCGCTTCGGCAGGCACTTGCCACTGAGGCTGACTTCGAGACCGCACGCATGGGCGTCATCGCCGAAACCATTTCGACCTGGTTCGAAATTGCGGACCTGCGGACGCGCATCACGCTGGCGGTCGAGACGATCGACGTTTTGTCGGAGCGTGTCGACATTGCCCAGGATCGTTATGACCGCGGGCTTACCTCGTCGTTCGAGTTATACCAGATCCGACAGGACTTCCGCAACACGCAGGCCGGGCTACCGGACCTGGAGGCACAGCTCACGAGTGCAGAAGGCCGACTCGCCGTGCTGCTGGGAAGATATCCCGGCGAACTCGAAGGACTACTTCCCGATCACCTTTCTCTCGATCCGGCGTTCGGCGCAGTACCGGCCGGGCTGCCGGCAGACATCCTCGTACAGCGACCCGATATTCGCGCCGCCGCACTGCGGCTTGAATCGTCGCGCCTCCGTGTAGGCGCCCGACGCGCCGAGCTGTTTCCGGCGATCTCGATTTCGGCGTCACTCGGAACGCAGAGCTCCAACACGGCAGATCTCATCAACACTGTCGACCAGTGGGCCCGAAACCTCGCGGCGA
>JAGQWL010000203.1 GCA_020437385.1 Bacteroidota bacterium | reverse complement strand
CTGGATTTGTTTCGGCCCCCCGTTTGGCGCATCCCTTCGTGTGTTGCTCGATGCCGAAACAAATAATGCCCGGGAGTGGCTCAAGGTTTGGCGTCGAGGAAGGTTGAGGGAATGGCGCCGCGGTTCCCTGGACCCGCCGTGTCAGACCGGCTACCCACTACCGTCTCGCCGCTGCCGACCACTCACCTCGCCATACTGATCTGACAACTGACAACTGACAACTGACAACTGACAACTTCGCGAGCGAAGCGAGCGAGCGACCCCTCCTCAGTGCACATGCCCTCCGCTCGGCGGCACCACCATGATGTGCGCGGATGCGGTGCCCGGTCGCATGATCCACGGCGCTCCCGGTGCGGAAGGTTTCTCCGTCAGGCCCGTCGACGCGGCCGTTGCGTACGGGACATAGATCGCATACAGCGAGACGTGCGGATGCTCGGGATCGAAGTCCTTCAGATCTGCCATGAGGTTGTAGAGGATGGCGGGCTCCTTCGGAAGCTCGAGCTTGCCGGCATCCGCTTCCTGATGCCGCATCTCGAGTGCCTCCGTCGGCGACTTTCCCTGCGCCTTCAGCTCACGGCCGCGTGCCATGAACGGCTCGAGTGACTTGTGGTAACACGCCGATTGAATGCGTTCATCGCCGGGCTTGTCACCAAGACAGATAAAGTCGTTCGTGCCCTGGCGGCCCACGACGAGTTCGCCGGCGTCGTTGTAGATCATGGCCGTGGCGCCGTCGCGCAGGTCGGCCGGCAGCGCGATCACCGCAAGTTTGACCTGCTCCGTCGTGGACGCCGCGTTCTGAGCGCGAGCCGGGGCCGTCAAGACGGTCAGAGCAATGAGGGTTGGCAGAAGGTGGCGCATTTAGCTGTATGCGGGCAAGTGGACGGGGCAGGATGCAAACCAGGAGCGTCGGATTCCGGGAATGTACGAGTCTCGGAATCGAAGTCGCGACCTGCGAACGCGGGATTCGAGAAAGTAGGAAGATAAGAAGATAGAAGGTCGCCGCGGTTCGATGACCGCTGCGTCAGACAACTGCCCACTCCGGGAGCGAAGCGAGCGATCCCATGAAAGGCATTCCATTTGCCCGCCGCCCGTCAACAATCAGTATTAGGACGAAGGACCAAATGATTTGCGACGTAGCATATGCGGGGAGATCCGTTCGGATGAATGCCCATAATCCGAACGACATCATACAGAATGAGTGGGTGGGGGGCTACTTCTACGAGACGCTTGCCGGGTCCCGGCAGGGCATGCTCAACTACATCTATCACCACCTCCGTCCGCTCTCCGACGGAATCTGGGTGGACGCCGGTGCCAATGTTGGCAACCACACGGTATTCTTTTCCGCGATCTGCGATGCGTCTCGCGTCGTCGCGGTCGAGCCGGTGAAGCCAAACCTCGAAGTGCTGCGCGCAAATCTCGAAGTGAACAACATCGGAAACGTTGACGTCTACAACTGCGCACTCGGCGCAGCCGCCGGTCGCTGCTCGATGACCCTCGCCGAAGGCAACAACTCCGGACTCCACGAGGTCATGGACGGCGAGGATACGGAAATGCGGACCCTGGACGACATCCTGTCGCAGTACGCCGAACCCGTCCGCCTGATCAAGATCGACGTCGAGGATTACAATCTGCCGGTTCTGGAGGGTGCGAAGCAGACGCTCGCGGCCCACCGACCGACCGTCTTCATCGAGTGCGCCCACACCGTGGAGCTGATATCCGTCAATGGATTCATGACCGCGCACGGCTATGCGTTGACGAGGGGACTGATTCTGAACCACACCCCGACCTACCTCTGGAAGCCCGTCGAGACGGTCTGATCTGCCGCTGAGGGCGCGACGGGCGCGGTATGTCGCCCGCGATTATATTCCGTTGCAGCATGATCGCCCGGGATGATGCATCCAGACGATGCATCCAGACGATGCATTCTGACGATGCATCCAGACGATGCATCCAGACGATGCGTCCAGACGATGCATCCGGACGATGCATCCGCTGCCCGCCTTCTAAGCAAACGGATGTTTTTCGCAGTGCCAATCAGTTCAATCCGAACGCCGTCCGTCGGCATACCGCGTATCCATCAGCCGATCTTTGCGCGCACGGATCAGTCAGTCCCGGCGCGCATCGCGCCATCTGGCTTCACCCGTCTCGCGGTCACTGCAGCCGCCTCCGTCTTCATTTCGATGCTGTCTTCGACGGACGTTGCCGCACAGAAAACGATCGACCTGCACGAACCTTCTGCCGGCGACATCGAGGTCGTTAAACTTCCCGGTACGAACGCTTCGATCGAGATGGTGTACGTTCCGGGTGGGACCTTCACGGTTGGAAGTGCAGAGGACTCGTTCGGGCACGAAGCGGACGAAGGTCCGCCGCGTACTGTCTCCGTCCCGCCTTTCTGGATGAGCCGCTTCGAGATCACGTACGACCAGTACGCGCCGTTCCGGTTTCGCGAACAGGATTCGGACTCGACATCCGCCGAAACGGCGTTCGACGCAGACGGCATCGCCCGCCCGAGTCCGCCGTACGAAGACCCCGCACACGGACTGGGCAACCAGGGATTCCCGGCGGCCGGGATGACGCAGTGGGGAGCCCTGCAGTTCGCGAAGTGGGTCTCCGATAAGACCGGCGGATTCTACCGGCTCCCGACGGAATTCGAGTGGGAGTTCGCGTGTCGTGCGGGCAGCGGGGACCCGTATCCGTTCGGCGACGAAGTTGCGGATCTCGGAACATACGCCTGGTACGTGACGAACAGCGGCGAACGCTACCACGAGGTGGGCACACGCGAGCCCAACGCGTTCGGCCTCTACGACATGCTCGGCAACGTCTCCGAGTGGACGATGGATCAGTACGATGCGAATTATTATGCTTCGCTGGAGGAGGGGGCAGATTCGCCATGGGCGACGCCGACCTCACTGCATCCGCGGACGGTTCGCGGCGGCGCGTATGACGACGAACCCGAGGCGCTGCGGTGTGCGAACCGCATTCGCTCGAGTCTGAGCTGGAAGCGGCGCGATCCGCAGATCCCGAAAAGCTTCTGGTGGAACACGGACTCGCAGTTCGTCGGATTTCGGATTATTCGTCCGGCGAACCCTCCTTCGACGGCGGAGCAGGAGGAATTCTGGCTGGAGAATTTTTAGGTTGCCGGTAGACGGCTTCGAGTACACACGATCAATAAACTTCACAGGGCGGAAGAGATGAACAGCAACGACGCAGACTTCCGAAAGGGTATCAGCAGGCGCGATTTCGTTCGAACGAGTGCGGCGGTGGCCGGCGGACTCGTCGCGACGCGGGTAACGCCCGCGATGGCGCGCACGGAAATGCTGGATGACACGATCAAGATTGGTCTCATCGGATGCGGTGGTCGCGGCACTGGTGCGGCGATGCAGGCACTTCGGGCGAACCCGAAGGTTCGGTTGATTGCGATGGCCGATGTGTTTCAGGATCGGCTCGAGGGCAGCCACAAGAACCTGATGGCGAGTGCGCAGGAGGACGAGGACCATCCTGGAATTGCGGATCGAATCGCCGTCCCGGACGGTAACCGATTCATCGGTTTTGATGCGTACACGAAGCTGATTCCGCTCGTGGATGTCGTCCTGATCACCACGCCGCCGGCGTTTCGGCCGATACATTTTGCGGCCGCGGTCGATGCGGACAAGCACATCTTTATGGAGAAACCGGTTGCCACCGATGCGCCGGGAATTCGGAGCGTACTCGCGACCGCGGAAAAAGCAAAGGCAAAAAAGCTGAACGTTGTTGTCGGGCTGCAGCGTCATTATCAGCGTGTGTACCAGGAATGGGTGGATCGCATTCATGACGGCGCGATCGGGGACGTGGTGCTCGGGCGCGTGTACTGGAACAGCGAGGGCGTGTGGGTGCATCCGCGGGAGCCGCAGTGGAACGAGATGGAGTACCAGATGCGGAACTGGTACTACTTCACCTGGCTCTGCGGCGACCATATCGTTGAGCAGCACATCCACAACATCGACGTCGGCAACTGGGTCAAGAAGGGGCATCCCGTTCGAGCCCAGGGGCAGGGTGGACGCCTGGTGCGGACCGGTCCCGACACTGGACAGATCTTCGACCATCACTTCGTCGAGTACGAGTATGCAGACGGTAGTCGGATGCTCAGCCAGTGCCGCCACATGCCGGGTTGCATGAACCGCGTGTCCGAGGCGTTTCACGGAACGAAGGGTACGGCGCCGGAGCCGGGCAAGCTGGTGGATGCGAAAGGCAAGGTCATCTACGAGCACGACGGAAAGGACGACCCGAATCCATACCAGGTCGAGCACGACGAGTTGTTCGCGGCGGTCGAGAAGGGGCAGTACAAATATGCGGATGCCGAACGCGGCGCGATCGCAACGATGACGGCGATCATGGGCCGGATGGCGACGTACACGGGCAAGGTGATCGAGTGGGATGCCGCGATCGGATCGGAAGAGAGCCTCATGCCGGAACGTTATGCGTGGGACGCGGTGCCGCCGGTGCTGCCCGATGCGAACGGCCGGTATCCGGTGCCGATGCCGGGCGCGTGATCGAAGATCACGCAGAATGGGAGAATGGTGAAATGAATGGGGGAATGGGAGAATGGTGGAATGCGAGAATTGAGAATGAGGAGATGAAGGATGGACGGCGTGTTGACCCTCATGTTATCCCGCGCCCCGGCGATGAGACGTCGTCGCAGGACAAGTTTTCTCATTCTATGAGAGGTCCTGTCGCCTTGAATCGAAAAATCGGAGCCTCGTGATGAACATCTGACAAGTGGCAGCTGTAACTGGTAGCTGACAACTGCTCACTTCGCGAGCGAAGCGAGCGGCCCCCATTCTCCTATTCTCCCATTCCCCCATTCGTTCTTTCATTCCTTAATTCCTTCATTCCATCATTCCTAATTGACACGGTTCGCCTTAGCACTTGCCCTCCTCAGCGGCTGCGTATCATCGCGACACGCTGACTCCGGGCGTCAGTCACCGACGCACGTGCTCGACCCGACAAGCGGGCAGCAACTTGAGCGGTTCGAATACGCGGCTCCGAAGATGGGCACGGAGTTTCGGATTGTCTTCTACGCGCCGGATCGCGAGGCGGCGAATGCGGCGGCCGACTCCGCGTGGGCACGCGCAGACTCGCTTGAGGCATTGTTCAGCGATTACCGTCCGGAAAGCGAGCTGAACAAGATCTCCGACGCCCCGGCGGAGTCCTGGACACGCGTTTCTCCCGACGTGCTTCGGATTCTGCGATTGTCGATGCAGTACTCGGCCGCGACGGGCGGTGCGTTCGACGTGACGATCGGTCCGCTCTCGCGGCTGTGGCGGCACGCGATTCGGCGCAACACGCTTCCGGATTCCGCCGATGTGTCGGCCGCGAAAGAATCCGTCAGCTATCGCAACATCGTTCTGGCCGCGCACCGATCCGAGGTGGCGCTCCGGCTTGACGGCATGCGCCTCGATCTTGGAGGGATCGCAAAGGGTTACACTGCGGACGCCGTGATCGACGTGCTCGCGTCGTTCGGCCTGCGGTATGCACTCGTTGACGCGGGAGGCGATCTGGCAGTCGGAGACGCGCCTCCGGGAGAGCCCGGGTGGCGGATTGCGGTGACCGAGACGGGTGAAGCCGGCAATCCGAATCAGGTCATCCGAACGATCGCAAATTGCGGCGTGGCGACGTCCGGCGATCGCTACCGGAACGTTGAGCACAACGGCATCCGCTATTCGCACCTAATTGATCCGCGGACTGGCTGGGGTGTGGCCCACTCGGAGACGGTCACGGTGATTGCGCCAACGGCGACGCAGGCGGATGCGCTCGCGTCCGCCTACAGCGTACTGGGAGTAGACTCGCGGTATGAGCCTCCGGGCGGTGTAGAAGTTCTCTTCGCCCGGTCATCTTCGGGCAAACCGTGATGGCTGTTACTGCCCGCTCTTCGGACCGGATACCTCGTGCATCACGGCGTACCAGAATTCGAGGGCGTCGAAAAACGCACGCACTGGTACCCGTTCGTTGAGTCCGTGCTCAAACCGATCGCTGTCCTTCATGAACAGGCCCATCACCCCGTACGTCGGGATGCCGGCGATCCGGAAGTGCTTTCCGTCCGTGCCGTAAGGAGCCATGTACGGGACCAAAGGCGTGCCCGGGTGAATCCGATCGACGCCCGCCTTCACGGCACTCATCACGTCTTCCCTGATGTCGGATGCTGGGCTGGCTTCGGGATCATCGAGTACGACAAAATCGATGGAAGGATTTGCGACAACGTCGCGCAGGGTGGCCTCGACATCCGCGATCTCGACACCCGGAAAGATGCGGCAGTTGACGGTGAGCGTCACACTTTGCGGCAACGCGTTCTCGGCATGACCGCCGCGCAGCATCGTGGGGATACAGGTGGTGCGCGTCACGCCGACTTCACCCGGCTCGTTCCAGAGGACGTCGGCGGCTGCTTTATCCGTTGGATCCTCCGCAAGGCGCATCATCGCGTCGCCTACCTTTCCGCCGCGAATTTTGCCGACGGTCGAAAGATAGATTCGTGTTGCCTCGTTCACCTGAACCGGAAATCGGAATGCACGCAGCTTCTCAATTGCATCGGCGAGGTCGTAGATGGCGTTGTCCGTTCGAGGTGTGGAGGAGTGTCCGCCTGGATTGGTAACCGTGAGTTCGAACGTCGCGTAGGTCTTCTCAGCCGTTTGCACGAGGAAGCTTTCGGGTCTTCCTGCCTCGTTCAGTACGCCGCCGCCGCCATCCGCATTCAACGCGAACGCCGCGTCCGTCAGGTCACGGTATTTGTTGGCGAGGGCCTGCGTGGTCACCATTCCCGTCTCTTCGTCGCCGGTGAATCCGATGATCAGATCGCGGTTGGGTACGTATCCCTCGTCCTTCAGCCGAAGGAACGTCGCGGTGAGTTGTGTGACGCCGAATTTGTCGTCGGACGAGCCGCGTGCAAAAAAGAACCCGTCGTCTTCGGTTAGTGAGAACGGGTCGCGCTCCCAATCCGAAGCCAGCGCGTCGACGACGTCCACGTGCGCCGTGAAGAGGACGGGCTTCAGTCCGGAGGATCCGTCACCGCGATAGCGAACGATGAGGATACTGGATTCCTCGCCGCCATCGATCGGCATTCGGATGAGGTGGATGTCTTCCTTGTCGAAACCGGCCGCGGCAAATCGGCCGGCGAGAAACTCCATCGCCGTAGGCACGAGGCCCTGACCGGCGGCAGTCCGATACGAAATGAGCTGCTTGTAGATGTCCAGCGCGCGCGTCTGGTACGGCGCGGTGTACGCGTCGCTACGCTCCTGGGCAAGAAGACTGCGGCCGCTTTGTGCAGCGGTCAGCAGCGAAAGGATCGCGACGAGGAGGAATGCTGTGAGTCGGACGTGTTGCATGCGTCGGGGGGACACTCGCTTCGCTCGCGAAGTGAGCAGTGCCAGGCAAAGTTGTCAGAGGTCAGTTGTCAGAATCTCAGACTCGTAGATTCCGAGATTCATTCTTCGATTCTACGATTCTATGAATCCACGATTCCACGAATCCACGATTCTACGAATCCACGATTCTACGAATCCACGATTCTACGATTCTGCGATCCTACGATCCTGCGATCCTACGATCCTGCGAATCCACCATTCTACGAATCCACAATTCACTCAACAACGACCTCCGGAAACACCGCCACCCGTAGCGTCGTCGCGCCGTAGGGGATCAACGCAATCTGCTCCGTTTCCGCTCCGCGCATCCACACCGGACTCGGCGGCGGCGGTCCGGCGGCCTCGTTGTATTCGTGCCAGTTCGGTATCCGGACCGCGTTGGTGACGACGCGCAACGGAACGTTCGCTTCGTTCCACGGATACGCGGCTGTCATCGGCGTTGCTTCGAAATGAAAATCCGCAATCGGATTCGCTCGATTCTGGACCAGGCCGTAGTTCCATGGGGACGTCGGCTCGACCGAAATAACCGTGTTCTTGTTGCTGCCCGCGTTGATCGCGGGAACGTCCCGACTGCGACCGGCCACCGGCAATGCGTACAGCAGCGGCCCACGGCTGACCGAAAGGCCATTCTCGTGTTCACGCTCGAGCCGCACCGCAGACGGTAAGTGGATCTCGACCACGTCATCCGTCGACCACGTCCGATTGATGATGGTAATCGTTCCGGGGCCGTGCGAATCGACCAGAGTGCCGTTGACTGTCACGCTCGGATCCGTCGCCCATTCAGGGATCCGGACATGGAGCGGGAAGAAGGCCCGATCCGCCTGATCGAATCGAAGCCGGATCACGTCTTCAAACGGGTAGTTCGTCTCCTCAACGATCCGCACCACCTTGCCGCCGCGAACCTCGGCCTCGACGGAGGTGGGTGCGTAGACGAGGGCGGCGAGACCGCCGTCCTCGGTTGCCAGCCAGGCGTGGCGCGTCAGCTTCGGCCAGCCCTGATGCAGGTTTGTCGTACAACAGGCGTAGCCGGTGAGAAGCCCGAAACATCCGGCGTCCTGATAGGCGTCGATGAACAGTCCCTTGTCCGCAATCGATAACCTGATCTGATTTACCTGCTGGAAGTACTGGCGATCCTTCTGATCGTCCGTCACCTGTGTCGGAAGCGCGTTATAGGCAACGCGTTCGAGCCGATCGATCATCGGAACATCCGCCGCAATCACCATCAGGTTTTCGAGGCTCAGCATGAATTCGACAACCGCGCACAACTCGATGCCGTGCACCGGATCGGTGTTGTGCAGGCGCTCGTCCCCCGAAAACATGCCGACCGCCTGTCCGTGTTTTGCCATCAGGGCCGCCAGACCCGTGTGGATCGCCCGGAGGTATCGCTGATCACCCGTCAGCAAATATTGCTGCGCCGGCTGCTTGATCCCCATGGCAACGTTGACGACGTGCGTCGGCCAATAATCCGTCACGGTCATCCCGTCTTCGAAGGCGCCGGTCCAGTCCAACGTCTGGTCGAACAGTTTCTGGGCGAGGTCGAGCAGGAATTTGTCCCCCGTGCGATCGTACAGCCACAGTACTGTCGCCTGGTTTTCCCCTCCGCGCGCCTTTCCCCAACCGGTCCACTTGTCGAGCGGCTGCTCGTCGAGGTGCTCGAGTTGATAGCGGAAGTACTTCGTCATGAACGGCAGCACCCGCTCGTCGCCAGTCGCTTCGTAGTGTTGTTGCAGAACCTTCAGCACGACCATCCGCGGCCACCAATCCGAGGCGTTGGTTCGTTGCTGCTGCGGACGGTTCTGCGTTCCCGGCGGTTCCGGACGCGGCCCGAAGTAACCGGTCGAATCCTGACTCGCCAGTGTCCACTCGATGTACGGCCTCGCCTTGTCCTTCAGTCGTTGATCGTCCAGCAGGTAGGCGAGCGGAACGAGTCCGTCGAGCCAGTAGGGCCCGCGCTCCCAGACATCGCCGTCGCCCCCGAGCCATCCGTTCGATGCGCCGACCGTTGGATACCATTCGTCCAGATGGCCGGTCATTCCGTTAGCCATCCGCTCGAGCTGATCGCGGAGCCAGCCTTCGGGCTTTACCGCTCCCAACGGAAGCGTCGCGTACGGAACCGGTGCAAGCGGTGCACGGCTGAAGACGTACGGCGTACCCGAGTCACGCTGCGGCAGGCTTGAGTGCCCACCGTCGCCGCAACCCGGCAGGAGGAGAACGAGGACGATTGGCAGGAGGCTTCGAGTCATCGGGAACCGGGGTCGAAAGTCTAGACACGCATGAACTTGGAATATAACGCGGGACCAACTGTTCAAATTCGAACAGCCGCTATTCGCACGCGAACACCGTAACGGTGATTTTCGGTGCCCAGCGTCTTCGAATGCGGTCAGAATGCGGTCAGAATGCGCGCAGTCGCCTTGATGGGACTCTGGCACTGAACTTGGGTTGCAGGTTGTGGACCTCACCCGAAAATACATGCTGCGACACTATGTCCACGTCGCCGGCCGTCATCTGCGCCGGCATCTCGCCTTCGCTTCGATCAACGTGATCGGACTCACGGTAGGCATCGCATCGGCGCTCTTGATCGGGGCGTTCGTACGGCACGAACTCGTTTACGATCGTCAGCACGAGAATGCGGACCGGATCTTTCGCGTAACTGTCGAGGGTCGACTAGTCGATCAGGATATCAAGGTTGCCGTCACGCCGGCGCCCCTTGCAGAAAGCATGATCGAGTCGTTTCCGTCCGTTGTCGCAACAACCCGATTCTGGAGTGCGTCTTCGGGCTCGACGATCCAGTACCGCGATCAGCGGTTTGTCGACGAGAAGGTTGCGTATGCCGACTCCAGCGTATTCGACGTGTTCACGCTTCCAATGGTCGCCGGTGACCCCGCCACTGCGCTGGTCGAGCCGGCCGCTGCCGTCGTTTCGAGGAGTCGTGCCCGCGCCTTCTTCCATAACGAAGATCCACTGGATCAGACCATTCGCATCGGCTCGACGGACTATCGCGTGACCGGTGTAATGGAGGACATTCCAGAGACGAGCCACTTCCATTTTGATCTCCTGCTTTCCATGTCGACTCTCGAGTCGAGTCGATCGCCTTCCTGGCTCGAAAGCAACTTCTACACGTATCTGCTGCTCAACACGCCGGAGTCCGCTTCGTCTGTTCTCGCCGGGCTTCCCCGCCTCGTCGAACGCACGGTTGGCGTACAGCTCGAAGCGGCGATCGGTGTTCCGTTCGCCGATTTCCAATCGGGAGGAGGACGGTTTGCCTTCGCGCTGCAACCGCTGCGCTCGATTCACCTCAATTCGCATCTGGATGCGGAGCTCGAGCCGAATGGGGACATCAAGTATGTCTACATCCTCTCGTTCGTTGCGATCTTCGTATTGATCATTGCGTGTATCAACTTCATGAATCTGGCGACGGCACGCGCGGCGGATCGAGGGCGTGAAATCGGAATGCGCAAGGTGGCGGGCGCTAATCGCGGCCAACTTGTTTTTCAGCAGCTTGTAGAAACCATCGTCCTTTCGGTGGTTGCCACGATCCTGGCAATCTTTGTTGTCGAGATTGTCAAACCGTTCTTCACGACCGTTGCGGACGTATCGGTTGCGCTTCCGTACTCGGATGAGCCGTGGTTCATTCCTGGCCTTTTCGGACTTGCGCTCCTCGTGGGGATTCTCGCTGGAGTGTATCCGGCCCTCTTTCTCACGGCGTTCAGGCCGGCCGATGTTCTGAAGAAGGCGTCCGGTGGATTGTCGCGCGGTGGTACGAACGTACGCCGCGGGCTTGTGGTTTTCCAGTTTGCGATGTCGATCATTCTGATCAGCAGCACGGTCATCGTTTTTCGCCAGCTTTCGTTCATGCGCAACGAGAATCTGGGATTCGATCGCGACCAACTGCTGGTAGTTTCAAACGCCAGCGCCCTTGGCGGGCAGATCGAGTCGTTTCGGGATCGCATCGCGAGAATGCCGGGGGTTGAAATGGCCGCCTACTCTTCAAAGGTGCCGGGGCGCGATCCTGACAATACCTCGTTTCGACCCGATGGCGCGCCGCCGGAGTCGGTGATCCCCATCCGCTACGTCGAGGTAAGCGACGACTATGCGCAGACGATGAAGATGGAACTCGTCGACGGACGGTTCTTGTCTAAGGACCGTACCGATGATGAGAATGCCGTTGTCCTTAACGAGGCGGCGGTTCATCGCGCGGGCTGGTCCGAAGGCGTCGGTAAGAAGATCATCATCCTGTCGACGGATCCGAGCGAGAACCGAGCCTATACCGTTGTTGGTGTCGTGCGGGACTTCAACTTCGAGTCGCTTCGGCACGACGTGAAGCCATTGGCGATGATGCTGGACGCGCCCTACGGAAGTGTACCGGATTATCTGACTGTGCGCCTTGGCGGTGGCGACCCAGCGAGGGTCATTGGTGCACTTTCCAGCCAGTGGCGCCAGGCCGTATCGGAAGAACCGTTCAGTTCATACTTCCTGGATGGACGGCTGGAATCACTCTACGAATCGGATCGGAGACTTGGCAGGTTGTTTCTGTTCTTCGCGATCATCGCAATTCTTGTGGCGTGCCTCGGGCTTTTCGGATTGGCGGCTTTTGTGGCGGAGCGCAGAATGCGAGAGATTGGAATCCGCAAAGTGCTGGGTTCGTCCGTCCCCGGCGTGACGTTTCTGCTGACGTCGGATTTTGTCAAGCTGCTGCTGTTCTCGCTTGTGCTGGCAATCCCTGTTGCCTACCTCGTGATGAATGACTGGCTGTCGGGATTTGCCTACCACATCAGTCCGGGTGTTGTCGACTTTGCGGTCGCCGGATTCCTGACGCTCGTGCTCGCAGTCGTTACGGTGGGTTACGTTGCTGTGCGCGCCGCGCTGGCGAATCCAGTGGATTCGCTGCGATACGAATAGCATTGTCGCACGCATGGCAGTGTATCTGTGCGAGGACACGCTATCGTAGCGGCCATTCCTACATTCCTACTTTCATCCGCTCCTACTTTCGGGCCAGGTCCACGAATCCACGATTCTTCGACTCTTCGGACCCACATCTACCACATAGCCAGCTGAAGCTGGACTACAACCTGATGCTGCGTATCGGCCGCGTCCGTGCCCGGGATGCCGCTGAGATATGCGATCGTCAGCCGCTCCTGATGAAAGGGCAGTCCCCGGCGCGCGCTCGGACTGTAGTTGATGCCGGCCATGACGTAGCGGTCCGGTGTGGCGTCGACGTCGATCTCGTACGCCTCAAACGTCGCGACGGCCTCGAATCCGCGTGACAGTCGCGCGGCTGCGGTGACCGCATAACCAAGCGGACTCTGCGCGGGCGCCAGCCCGTTGCCCACAAAGAAGGTTCCGATGACGTCGCCCTTCAGCCGCACCGGCTGGCTCCCGGGCGTTGCGCCCCAATAGAGGTGCAGCGAAAACGTATTGTAGTCGCGCCCACGGCTCGCATCCGAGTCGACCGATGTGTTCGGATTCTTCGAACTGTTGTGGCCGAGGAACGCGCCGAGCTCAAGGCCCTTGATCTGTTTAAACTGACGGCTGGCTGATGTGCTGACCGCCAGTCCGTGCTGCTCCGTCCCTCCCGTTGCCATCAGGCCGCCGATGCCCGTTCGGAAGTTGCTCCGTGAAAGTGAGCCGTCGCCATTGTGAACGAATAGGCTCAGCCGGTTGCCGTCATCGGCATACTCTACGTCGACGCCGAGGTCGCGGCCGCCGGCTCCGATCGTCGACCGCGCCCAACGGTCGCTGATGGCGATGCGGTCTGGTCCGTCCGAGACCGTGAAAGAAGTTGGAATGAGTGCGCGTGGCTGCGCTCCTGCGAAATAGCCGACGCGAAACCGAACCCGTGGCGATGCCTGGTAAAAACCATAAAGATCTACCGCACTCGCGCTGCCACCGGCAAAGTCGAGATGCAGCCGCATGCCGACCGATTCCTTGTATACAACGGTGGTACGAAGTCGCGCACGGCGAAGTCCGAAGCCAACGCGCTCGATCCGCGGCGAACTTTCTCGCCCGTACATGAAGCGCGGCTGCACGGCCACCGAAAAACGCGCCTGGACATCTGAACCGAATGAAACCTGTGCATCAGCGGTGTTTGCCGAAATCATCACAAACACGAACAGCACAAGCGAACGAAGCAGCGAACGCTTTTTGAATCTCATTACTAAATGAATGATTGCCGACGGAATGAAGTAGATTGACGCAAAAAGATACTCGTGACGTCGATGCATTCCGAGTCAATGAACGATGACCTGCTGGCAAGGGCGGAGTCCGCACGGGGATTTCGTCGCTTTCGACTGTTCTTTGCGCTGTCCGGACCGGGCTGGTTGCAGGCTGCGGTAACGCTGGGCGGTGGATCCCTCGTCGGCGCCTTGTACCTCGGTGTTGTCGGCGGATATGGACTACTGTGGGTCCAGCCACTCGCCATGCTTGGCGGCGTGATCATGCTCGGCGCAATTGCTTACGTCACACTGAGCACGGGTGAGCGACCGTTCCTTACCGTCCGTGACCACGTTTCGCCGGTGCTCGCATGGGGCTGGCTCCTGGCGACGGTGGTGGCGGATTCGGTTTTCTGCATGGCGCAGTTCAGCCTCGGGACGGCCGCCGTGCAGCAGAACCTCGGTGCGTCGGCGGTGCCTGCAATGGGTATCACGAGTGTGCTATTCGTGGTATCGATCGCATTGATCTGGGCCTACGAGAGCGGCGACCGGTGGGCGGCTTACGTCGAGGCATTTCTGAAGCTGCTCGTCGCTGTTGTTGTTATTTCATTCTTTGGCGTTGTTGTTGTGTTGATCGCGAACGGCGCCGTCGCTCCCGGCCGCGTGCTCACCGGGTTCATCCCGAATCCGCGCTCGTTGTTCGAGCCGTCCGAGGCACTCCGCACGGCTGTGGCGGCAACGGGTCCGGCTGCGGAGTGGTGGACGGACTACATCAAGAGCTCGCAGCGCGACATCATCGTCGGCGCCTTCGGAGCGGCGGTGGGGATCAACATGACGTTCCTGTTGCCGTACACCCTGCTCAAGCGAGGCTGGGGACGCAAGCATCGCCGCCTTGCACGTTACGATCTGGCACTCGGGCTCTTCATTCCCTACGTCCTCGCCACGACGTTCCTGGTTGTAGCGTCGTCGTCTCAGTTTCACGCGTCGAGCGCGGACGTATTGGATGCATCGGGCACACCCTACGCATCGGTCGAAGGTGCCTACAACCAGATTGTCGACGCGCGGATTGGAGCGACGATTCCGAGTGTCGACGGCACCCCGGCAAGCCTTGAGGAACTACGCTCTCAGCTTCCGCTTCCGGAGCGAAAGGTGGCGGCCATGCTCGTTCGCCGCGACGCGGGCAGCCTCGCCACGGCACTGAAACCGTTTCTCGGCACCTTCTCGCATCCGATCTTCGGCATCGGTGTACTGGCGATGGCCATCTCGACGATGCTCGTGCACATGATGATGAACGGATATGCCGTCGCAGAGGCATTCGGCAAACACGGAAACCGGATGGTGTTTATGGCCGGTGCCTTGATTCCGGCGATCGGCGGACTCTTCTCGCCGTACATCTGGAAGGGGGCGTCGCGCGCCGCACTTGCGGTCCCGGCATCGGTGATCGCGACAACGCTGTTGCCTGTCGCGTATCTCACGTTTCTGCTGCTGATGAACTCGAAGCTGATCCGATCGAGCGCGCCGTACCGCAACCGACAGCTTGTCAACGTCCTGCTGGTGGTGGCGACCGGACTCGCGACGTTTGGGTCCGCCTGGGTGCTGTCAAACAGCGGAACACCCGGCAAGATCGGTATCGCCGGGCTCGTCGCTTTGGCGGCAATCGGAGTGGGAGGATTTGTGAGGCGGAATCGCGCCGGAAGGAATGAAGGAATGAAGGAATGAAGGAATGAAGGAATGAAGGAATGAACGAATGAATGGAAGAATGGCGGAACGTGGGAATGGGAACGTTCGCGTCGCTCACGAAGTGAGCAGTGACAGGCAAAGTTGTCAGTTGTCAGTTGTCAGAGTGCCGGTCTCCCAGATTCCTAGACTCCCAGACTTCCTAGATTCTCAGACTCCCGAGACTCCCTAGACTCCCAGTACCTACCAGAAAACATGAACTTCGGAATCATCGGCGGCGGAATGATCGCACGCTTCCATGCGGAAGCGATCAGGAGGGTGGAGGGATCGACCCTTCAAGCAGTTTACGCGCGACGACTGGAATCAGCAGATACCATCACAAGCGAATTCGGTGGTCGTGCGTTCGATGACCTGGATGCGTTTCTCGCCGACCCGGATCTCGACATCGTGACAATCGCCACACCGTCCGGCGCACACCTCGAGCCGGCGGTGGCTGCGGCGCGCGCGGGCAAACACGTCATCTGTGAAAAGCCCATCGAAGTCACAACCGACCGCGTCGACGAGATGATCGACGCGTGCGACCGCGCTGGTGTCGTGCTAGCCGGGGTCTTCAACCGGCGCTTTCATCCGACGATGCAGCTCCTCAAGCGTGCGGTCGATGCGGGCCGTTTCGGTCGACTCACCCTTTGCGAGGCATCCGTCCGCTGGTACCGTGACGACGCGTACTACGCCTCCGCTCCGTGGCGCGGGACCTGGGCGCTCGACGGCGGCGGCGCGCTGATGAACCAGTCCATACACGCCATCGATCAACTGCTGTATCTCGCCGGACCCGTCAAGCACGTTCATGCGTTCAGCGGTACGCTGGGCCACCGCGGCATCGAGGTCGAAGACACCGCTGTCGCGACGCTCGAATTTGAAAGTGGGGCCCTGGGAACGATCAGGGGCTCGACGGCGTGCTGGTCGGCGACCGGCAACCCGGCGGAGATTACCATCTGCGGCACGCAGGGTACCGTTTATCTCGACGATGAGCGATTTCGGCGATGGCAGTTCGCCGATCCCGATGAGCACATGGATGCACAGGCAGCGCGCTTCACCGGCGAGACGGCGGCCGGCGCGGGCGCCAACGATCCCAAGGCGATCAACTGCGACGGTCACGTCGCCAACTTTTCCGATGTCGTCGAATCGATTCGGGACAACCGTCGGCCGATCGTCGATGGCCGGGAGGCAAGGCGCGCGGTCGACCTGATCTGTCGCATCTACGAAGTCGCGGGAACGAAAAGCTGACCTGACAATACGTTTCGGGTTCCTCATCCGCTCATCTGCCCATCCGCTCATCTGCCCATCCGCTCATCCGCCCATCCGATCACTCGACGGTTCGATCGGCAACGATTTGATAATCGGACGATTCGTCCAGCCACCCATCCGACAACGAACACTGACGCGACCG
>JAGQWL010000202.1 GCA_020437385.1 Bacteroidota bacterium | reverse complement strand
GTCGCCGCAGATCTTGTCCCGCGGAAAACGGTCCTTTTCGACGAGGAGAACGTCGAGACCCGCGCGCGCCATGACCGTCGCCGCCACCGAGCCCCCGGGACCGGCTCCTACTACGATTGCGTCAAAACTCGTCTTCACGTCGCGAATATGCGGCGATTCCGTGGCGGGAAAGGGCGTAAACAAAAAATGGGCAAGTGATCCGCATCGCGTCGCATCAACCTCCTACCGCTGCTGCCTTCCGGCCCTGACGGAGTTCAGAGGGAGCTGACCGTGCGGGCTTGCCCGCGCCGAATACGAACCGGAGGGGTCAGGGTTCCCGGAGGAGGAATGAAGGAATTAAGGAATGAGGGAATGAAGGAGGGCCAATCAGTACGGGCGGTGCGCGTCACGTTCATCCCACTGCGGTTACCTCGATTCTCGGGGTCCTGGACTTTTTGCTTCCGATCCACCGGAGGGACCCAAATCGACGACTCTTCACCCATCGTCGATCTACGAGTCAGCAAAATCGAACAAGATCGGAAGAGGAAACGATGCGACGGGACGCCACGATTCGATGATCTCTGGCTTGAAAAGCCCGCGAGGGTTGCTGCTCACCCTCGCAGAAGTCGCGGTAATTCGGTTGACAACGCTCGTTCCGAGCGCTCCTTCATTCCTAAATTCCATCTTTCCATCTTTCCTACTTTCCTTCCTTCATTCCTTCATTCCGTCATTCCTTCATTCTCACTCATATTCCCCCGGAATCAACGTCGATTGATGCGTAATAACCGTCCGCCGTCGCCGGCAGCACGTCCCGCACCCGCCGTAGAATTGCGCGTGCACGTGCGTGCGAAGTGCCCTTCGGCACCTTGATCAATGTGTGGTATCGAAAATGCTTCTTGATCCGCGCAATGAATGCCGGCTGCGGTCCCAACACAATCAGCTCGTCCCCTGCGCGCGCAATGACAGCTTCTGTCCATTCCCGAGCCAACGCACTCACGCGATGCTCGACAAGTCCCTTGAAGTTGATCGCGATGATCTTGCCGAACGGCGGATAGCCCAGCTCTGAACGCGCCTTGAGCGCATAATCGGCAAATCCTTCGTAGTCGTGCTTCAGCGCAAACGTCACCGCCGGACTCTTCGGATTCCGCGTCTGCAGAAACACCTCCCCCTTGACATCAGACCGGCCGGCCCGACCGGCAACCTGGGTCAGGAGCTGGAACGTGCGCTCTTCCGATCGGAAATCCGGGAGAAGCAATCCGGTATCCGCATCGATGACACCGACGAGCGTGACA
Source organism: Bacteroidota bacterium (assembly GCA_020437385.1). Lineage (GTDB taxonomy): Bacteria > Bacteroidota > Rhodothermia > Rhodothermales > JABDKH01 > JAGQWL01. Next base: position 18,624 of record JAGQWL010000202.1, on the reverse strand, counting down.
TGTTCGAAGTCGAGACCTTTCGCAACCATCTGTGTGCCGACAAGGATGTCCTTTTCGCCCCTGCCGAACCGATCAAGTATCTGATGATGCGAATGTCGCTGCGCGGTCGTGTCGAGATCCATCCGCGCCACACGCGCATCCGGGAACAGAAAAGACAGCTCCTCCTCGACACGCTGGGTGCCCGTCCCGAGCTGAGAGACCGACGAAGAACCGCAGTTGCCGCACTTGCCGGTCATTCGCTCGGTGCGCCCGCAGTAGTGGCAGCGAAGCCGACGCGTCGCCTTGTGGTACGTCATCGTGACGGAGCAATCCGGACACTCCGGCGACCATCCGCACTTCTCGCACTCGACGAGCGGGGCGTACCCGCGGCGGTTCTGCAACAGTATGACCTGCTGCTTCCGGCGCAGGCGATCGGCAATCGCCACCTTCAGCGGCGCCGAAATGACACCGTCCAGGGATTCCTTCTTCTTCTCGACTGTCAGGTCCACGATGGTCACTGACGGGAGCTGCGCTGCGGCGCGGCCCTTCACGGGCACACGATCCGGCATTGAAAGCAGTTCGTACTTGCCGCCCTGCGCATTGACCCACGACTCCAGACTCGGCGTCGCAGAACCAAGGATGCAGACGGCACCATTCATCTGCGCACGGTACACTGCAACGTCGCGTGCGTGATAACGCGGCGCAGGATCGTATTGTTTGTAGCTCTGCTCGTGTTCCTCGTCCACGACGATCAAGCCGAGGTTATCCAGCGGCGCGAGGATCGCGGAACGCGGCCCGATCGCAATGCTGTAGTGTCCGCTTTTAAGGAGCCGCCAGGCATCGAACCGTTCACCAAGGCTCATCCGCGAATGCAGAACGGCGACCCGATCGCCGAAATGAGCGGTGAAGCGGGCGACCGTCTGCGGCGTCAAGGCGATCTCCGGAACAAGAATGATCCCCGTGCGACCGCGTCGGATCGTTTCGCGAAGGGCGGCGATGTAAACTTCCGTCTTTCCACTGCCCGTAACACCATGCAGCAGAAAGGTTTTGTGACCCCCATTGTGCAGTGCATCCGCGATCGCATCGACTGCCGCCTTCTGCGAAGGATGGTATGAAGGATCCGGCTTTCGTTCGTGTGAGGTGCCGGGTGAAGCGTCCTCGGCCCGATTCGATTCGATGTCACGGGCGCGCAACAGGCCTCGATCGACAAGTGTCTTCACGGTCGATGACGAGGCTCCCGATGCCCTGAGGACCTGGGACTGCAGAGGCGATTTGGTCCCGTCCTCCTGCAGACCGAGCATCACGTCAATCACGGCGCGCTGCTTCTTTCCCGGCACCGCATTCCTGAGAACCTCCGGCTCCAATTCCAGCGCGTCGCCCGTCAGCTCAAGACATCGTTCGTGCTTGATCCGAACCCGTGCGGTCGAGGTCTGCGTCTCGAGGCGCACCAGCTCCAGCCGTTCGAGCGTCGCAAGCGCGGATCCCGAAAAACCGCCAAACTCGCTACGAAGCGTCGACACGCGCGTACGCCCCCGGCGCATGATTTCCTGAAGGAGCTCCGCCGTCACCCGCCGCAGACTGTCGCCTGGCACCGTCCCTGTTGACTCAACAAATCGCTGAGACTCAACGTCGATACCCGACGGAGCAGCAGCCTTGAGCGCCTCGCCCCACGAACAAACGTAGTAGTCCGCCATCCACCGCGTCATCTCCAGAAGTTCGGGCGAAAACGTCGGCGCATCATCGAGGACGTCGATGACCGGCTTCAGTTTGCTGAGATCAAGACCGTCTTCGACAGGCTCGTCAACAACGACACCCGTCAGCGAGCGGCGTCCAAACGGAACCAGTACACGCGTCCCCGGCAAGACCGACTGCCCCTCCGGCAGCGAATACGCAAAGCTCTTGTCGAGCGGAAGCGGAACGACTACACTTACGACGTTTGGACCCGCGGACGCTGGTGCCGAACCTTCAGCGGCGATCGATATGGTGTCCGATGCAATAATGGTCACTCACTTCTACGGGGGAAAACACGTCGACGTCTCGGTCGGTGACAGAAGCCGGCTCTCAGTCCGAATCCGTCTGCGGGGACACTCAATCCGCCCGAAATCGAATGCCGGCTCGGCGGCGTCGGTCAGGCAATCTTCAGCAGCGCTGACCGCAGGGCCGTGATATTATCGGCGACCGAGCGGCTGCCTCCGAACACCGAGTTGCCCGACACGATCACGTTGGCGCCGGCGTCAACGGCCTCGCGGATCGTGTGTTCATTGACGCCTCCGTCGATCTGAAGATCCACCTTCAAACCGCGTCGATCGATTGTCTGCCGCAGGCGACGGATCTTGTCGGTGCTCGTGGGAATGTACTTCTGCCCGCCGAATCCCGGATTCACCGTCATGACGAGCACCAGGTCGACGTAGGGAAGGATTTCTTCGATCGAATCAAGCGATGTCGCCGGATTCAGCGCAACGCCCGCTCGTGCCCCGGCCGAATGGATCTGTTGGACGACCCGGTGAAGGTGCGTGGCGGCCTCCACGTGTACCGTCACACTGTCTGCTCCCGCCTCCACAAAATCCTCGACGTACCGCTCGGGTTCCTCGATCATGAGATGACAATCAAGCGTCACGCCCGTCTCTTCCTTCACCTTTCGCAGGGCACGTACGACAAGCGGGCCAATCGTGATGTTCGGAACGAAATGCCCATCCATAACATCGAGGTGCAGCCAGTCGATGTCGCAGGCAATTGCCTCGCGGACGTGCGCCTCCAATCGGTTGAAGTCCGCCGAGAGGATCGATGGAGCCAGCGTAGCCACGTCAAACATGTACTGTGATCTTCGTTCGGCCGATGACCCTGCGGGCGGCTTTTCGCTGAACGAAAGCGACCGCCGGACAAACTACCATCCGATGATCGATTGAAGGAACGGTGCGCCGGTCGCGAGCCACAGTGCAACGATTGTCACCCACACAACGGCGATCGGGAGCAGATACTTCCAGCCCACAACCATGAGCTGGCTGTACTTGAATCGCGGAAGCGTCCACCGAACCCAGATGAATACGATTGCAAAGAATGCCGCCTTGACGACAAGGCTGAGCATCTGAAGAACCGTAAGCGCGAGAGAGTCTGCGAGGCCCGGAAACCAACCTATGATCGTATCCTGGAACGGAAGCAGGTAACCGCCGAAGAAGAACGTCGAGATAAAGAACGACGCGATGAACAGATTCACGTACTCGGCAAGAAAGAACATGCCGAACTTCATGCCGGAATACTCGGTGTGGTAGCCGCCGACAAGCTCCTGCTCGGCCTCCGGAAGGTCAAACGGCGCGCGGTTGGTTTCGGCGAAGGCCGTGATGATGAAGATGATGCATCCGATCGGGTTGATGAGGAAGTTCCACGCGAAGTTCTGTGCCTCGACGATGTCCATGATCCGAAGGGATCCGGTCATGAGGATGACCGATACGACGGCGAGCCCCATCGAGAGCTCATACGAGATCATCTGCGCTGATGAACGGAGTCCGCCGAGCAGCGAATATTTGCTGTTGCTGCTCCAGCCGGCGAGCGTTACGCCATAAACGGCGATAGACGTGAGGCCAAGCAGCGCGAGGGCCCCAACGTTCAGGTCAGCGACGACCATGCCGTTTGAGAACGGAATCAGCGCGGTCGTCGTCATGGCGATCATCACCATGATGACCGGCGCAAGGGAGTGGATGAACGGATTCGCGACAACAGGTGTGATCTCTTCCTTGAAGACAAGCTTGATCACATCAGCGAACGGCTGAAGCAATCCGAGCGGCCCGACCCGATTCGGACCCGGGCGGTTGTGGATATACGCGGACACCTTGCGCTCGGCGTAAACTAGGATCGATGCCGAAATCAGGAAGAAGTTCAGCAGGAGAAAAATGTAGAGTGCGAGCATCGAAATTCTGTTCGGTTCAGCGTGAGCAGATTGTTTACCCTGCGTTTCCTAGACCGTGGTGCCAACTTCCGCCAGACGCGCGCCGGTGAGCCCCATGGCGTCATACGTCGCCCCGCTGAAAGCCGGGTTTGACGATTCAATCTCCGCCATGATGGCCTTTGGCGACTTGTAGTTCAGGTCAAGATTCAGCCTCGAGGCAATCTCCGGAATCGTGACCCAGCCCGGCTGACAGTTCACCTTGTTTTCGGCCTTCGACCATTTGTCAAACGGCGTCGCGTGTCGGTCCTGTCGGCTGAGTCCTGTTTCCATCATCAGTGACCGGTTCATCGACTGGATCGCCTTGACGGGCCTGACGCGCTGTGCGTGCCCCTGATCGTTCACAAACGTGCCGATGGTTTCGACGATCGTCGCGGCCGGCAGCGAAACGTTCGCCACCGGGAAGGTTTCGTTCGTCGTGTTGTAGTAATGCAGGACGACGTCGACGGACTTTAGCTGATCCGCCGTGAACAGCCCGGAAGCGACAGGATCTTCGTCCATAACGTAGACAAGCTTGATTGCCCCGGAGTCGAGTCGTGCACGCACGACGGTTTCGTCCACCGGATGCATGCCGAGGCGTTCGCACCCCTGTGCATTTTCGGCCTTGTCGTCGGTCACGAGCCAATCGTCACCCGAACCCGCCTCGACGTGGGGAATGTACACAGGAGCGGACGCGCCCACGTGATCCGCAAGCTTCATGAGCAGGTAGTTGTCCTCGACGCTTGCGTGCGCGGATCCGATGAACAGTACTTCATCACCGGAGACACCCCGAAGCAACGTCGCGGCGCGCTCGTACGCACCGTCCCAGTCCGTCGAAACGCGGGCGCCCTCACTGACCATGTCCGGGCCCAATGGGCGCGCGTCGTTGAACTTCCGGTAGTTGAGTCGATCGACGTCGGCGAGCCAGTATCCATTCACCTCGACGTTCGTGCGCGCAGTGATCCGCATCACTTCGTTGTCTTTCACCCAGTAGTAGCAGTTGCTCCCACGAGAGGTGCCTGTCACGATCGATGGCGTCTTGCTCATCTCCCACGCGCGGGCCCGGAAACGGAAGTCCTTCGACGTAAGCGCGCCAACCGGGCAGATGTCGATCACGTTCATCGAGTACGGCTCATCGAAAACAACGCCGGGTGGCGTGAGCGGATAGTTCTTTACGCCACGCTCGATGATGGTGAGCTGGTTGCTTTTCGAAATCTCACTCGTAAATCGAACGCACCGGGTGCAGTTGATACATCGCTCTCCGTCCAGCATAACACGCGGACCAAGCTCGATCTTTTTCGGTTTGTGCACCTTGTCAAACTCGAACCGTGAGCCCTCAGGGCCGTACTTGTAGGCCTGGTTCTGAAGAGGGCAGTTGCCGGCCTGATCACAGATCGGGCAGTCGAGCGGATGGTTGGCGAGGAGGAACTCCAGGTTATCCCGCTGCGCACGCGCGACGAGTTCATCCGTGCGATGCGTATGCACGACGAGCCCATCCGTCATGTCCATCGAACAGCTCGTCTGCAGTTTCGGAAAGTACTGGATGACCGGATTGCCATCGTCGTCGAGCACAGGCTCACGAGTGGCTCGGTCAACCTGCGGATTGCCGACCTTCACCAGACACTGGCGACAGTTGGCCGGAACCGACATCGCTGAGTGATAACAGAAGTAGGGGATTTCAATGCCGTGCTCCATGCAGAACTGCAGGAGTTTCGGCCGCCCTTCAAACTCGTATACCTTGTTGTCGATTGTGACCTTCGGCATCTCTCGTACTTCGCTCGGTTATCCTTTTCGCTTGTTTCTGCTGAGGCGCCTTCCACGTGGCGCCCTCCTTGACGCGCCTCGCGCGCTGTCCCGGATCTCGGTCGAATCAGACCGCAGCCGCCGGTTCGAGACTCACCCCTTTCGCAGTAATCCTGATCTCCTTGACCTTCGGAGCGTCGTGTGCAGCATCCGATTCGGCGGCTTCATCGCCGTGCATTTCTTCGACAGACTCGCCGGCTGCACGAGCCGCGTCTTCGGCATAGTGATCAAGCGTCGCCTGATCGACTTCCTGCTCTTCAACGTACCCCGTCACGTAGGCGATTCGACCACTGATGTCTTTGGGCACGGTAAAGACATAGTTGCCGTCGTCATCGCGCGGCACCGAGATCCGAATTGTTGTCGACTCCTGATCGTCACTGCCGTCTGCGGTATCCAGCGTCAACCAGCATCCTGCTGCCTGACAAACTTCGCGGACCGTTCCGGTTACGGTGACATCCTTCCCCTGGAGGTCTGAAATTCGTGAGACCAGCTCGACGGGCGTCACAACGTCTTTGGTCGTCGCTGCGTGCGTGGATGCATCTCCGTACGAATCGAACCCCTGGTAGTCGATTGCGGACGCAGCCTTCTCGTCGCCCGTCTGGCACGCAATGGAGAACGAAAGAAATCCGGCAGCAAGAAGAATGGAAAGTCGGTTTTTCATGTCAGATGCATTAGTGGATCAGGCAATTTGCAGGTCGCCGGTGGCGACATGACTCGCGCGGCACTTGGCCTCAAACTCGGATCGGAAGCGATCGATGGTGTACCGTACCGGCCAGGCGGCCGCATCGGCCAGGGCGCAAACGGTGCGGCCCTCCATCTGGTAACAAAGGTCGATGAGGATATCCAGGTCACGGAGATTCCCCTCGCCGTCGTCGATCTTGCCGACGAGATCCTCCAGCCACCCGGTTCCTTCGCGGCATGGCGTACACTGGCCGCAGCTTTCGTGATGGTAAAAGTGGGAGACACGTCGAAGCCACTTCACCATGTCCGTGTCTTCGTCCATGACCAGCATGCCGCCGGTGCCCAGCATCGACCCGACAGCTCGAAGCGAGTCCGAATCCATGCAGACGCCCTCAATCATGTCGGCACGAAGTACGGGCGTCGAGCTGCCGCCCGGAACGACCGCCTTCAACTTCTTTCCGCCGCGCATACCTTTGCAGACGTCGTAGATCAGGTCCGTCATGAGCATACCCGACGGATACTCGTAGACGCCGGGGCGATTGACGTGTCCGGAAATGCCATATAGCAACGGACCCGCGTGCGTCTTGGCACCGATGCCCGCGAACCAGTCAGCACCTCGATCGATGATCAGCGGAACGCATGCCAGCGTCTCGACATTGTTGATCGTCGTCGGCATGCCGAAGACGCCGTAAGCCGCGGGGAATGGCGGCTTCGACCGCGGGTAGGCGCGCTTACCTTCCAGCGACTCCATCAGGCTGGTTTCTTCGCCGCAGATGTAGGCGCCGGCACCCTTGTGGATCACGATATCCGTCGAGAAATCCGTGCCCATGATGTTTTTGCCGACAAAGCCTTTGTCGTAGGCTTTCTTCAGCTCGCCCTCCATGTGCTTGATCCAGTCGGCGTATTCACCGCGTACATAGATGAAGGTCGTCGTGATCGACATCGAGTACGCCGCGATGAGGATCCCCTCGAATACGAGATGCGGATTGTACTCCATGAGCTGGCGATCCTTGAACGTGCCCGGTTCGGATTCATCGCCGTTGCAACAGAGGTACCGCGGTCTTTCGTCGACCGGCGGCATGAAGCTCCACTTGAGCCCGGCGTTGAAGGCGGCACCACCGCGACCGCGGAGGCCGGAGGACTTTACCGCGTCACCGACGGACTTCGGGTCCCATTTGTCGCCCTTCAGAACGGACCGCAGTGCGCTGTATCCGCCCTGCTTCTCGTAGACGTCCAGCCGGTGGAGATCACGTACGGGCGGAAGGAGAACACGCGTGTATTCCTTCCAGTTTCCAGCGTTAGACTCGACTTTCTTCTGCTCCATAACAACGCACTTAGCGGAAAAGGCTATTCCGACCGGCAAAACACCAGCCTGCTGCTTCGCGTCTCACACGACGCACTCACCTCTGTATGTCAGTAACCCAAACTCATCTCTCTCTCTCCACACTCTCAACTCTCAACTCTCAACTCTCAACTCTTAACTCTCAACCCTCAACCCTCAACCCTCAACTTTCAACCCTCACTCCACCGCCCCGGCCACCGGCGGTGTCTGATACGTCGCCACCGCAGCGGCATCCGATCGTCGGTTCCCCCCCATTTCTTCTTCGTCCTGAGGAAGCGTGACCGACGTAAACGGTGGCATCTTTCCCGAGCGCAGCGAGTCGACGAGCGCGTCGAGCTTGTCCTCGGTCAAATTGAACACATACGGTCCGTTGGTAACCTGCAACATCGGGGCGCTTCCGCATGCTCCAAGACACTCCACGCCCTGGATCGAGAACAACCCGTCATCGGTCGTCTCGCCGGGCTTAATGCCGAGCTTCTCCTCGAGATGGTGCAACATGTCGTATCCGCCGCAGACCTGGCACGAAAAGCAGGTGCAGACGTCGAGAACGTACTTGCCCATCTTCTGCTTGTAGTACTGCGTGTAGAACGTAGCAACGCCGTAGGCCCGAGCGTACTCGATTCCGAGTTCATCCGCCACGAGCCTGATAACTTCGGGCGGAAGAAACCCAAATTTCTCCTGGGCAAACCAGAGGCCCCGCATGACAGCTCCTTCGGCCTCCGGGTAACGCGACTTGTACTCCTGGAGCTGCGCCTTTTCCTCGGCCGTGAACACCAGCTTGTCGGCCGGAATCGCGTCGGCGGGATTGATCTTCGGAAGTGTTACGATTTCCGCTCCGTGACCACTCATTCGTTAGTTCTTTCGCTGCTGATTGTTGACTGCCTGGACTACTTGTCCGCTTCGCCCATAACGGGGTCAACGGTTCCGATGAGCACCACCATGTCGCCCATCGCGGCACCTTCCATCATCTTTTCGAGGCCCTGCAGGTTCGAGTAGCTCGGCGACTTCATCCGGCAGCGCCAGGGATTGCCGGTGCCGTCTGACTGCAGGTAGAATCCCAGCTCGCCCTTCGGCGCTTCGATAGCATGGTAGGCCTCAACACCCTTGGGCGGGGTAACGCCCTCGGAGGTGTACATGAAGTCGTGGATCATGCCTTCCATCGAATAATAAACTTCGTCCTTCGACGGATAGGCCTGCTTCGCATTATCTGCGCGGATGGGGCCTTCAGGCAGCTTGTCCAGGCACTGCTTGATGATCTTGACACTTTCGAGCATCTCTTCGACTCGTACGAAGTAGCGAGCGAGGCAATCGCCGTCTTCGCGAATCGGGATGATGAAGTCGACCTCGTCGTACTTGAGATACGGCTCGAAGCGACGGATGTCGTATTCAACACCGGAGCCGCGCAGCACGGGACCCGTCATTCCCATTCCGATCACATCATCCGCACTCACGACGCCGATCCCGACGTTGCGATCGATCCAGATGCGGTTCCGATTGAGCAGCTTCTGCCACCCGTGAACGACATCCGGAAACCGATCCACGAAGTCCCGGATGAGGGCGATCGCTGCGGGAGAAAGATCTGACGCGATACCACCGATACGACTATGCGAAACCGTAAACCGCGCCCCGGCGACCTCGTCGAATATTTTGTAGATGTCCTCGCGATACTGGAACGCCCAGAGGAAGACGGAAACGGCACCGGCGTCCATGAGACCCACTCCCAGCCACAGGAGGTGCGCCGAGATTCGAGACAGCTCCATCAGCATGGTGCGGATCCACTGCGCACGTTCGGGCACTTCGATATTGGCGAGCTTCTCGACGGCCAGGCACCATGCCACGTTTGTCGCATACGGCGCAAGGTAGTCCATGCGATCCGTGTACGGCATGAACTCCTGATACGTCTTCCCTTCGGCCAACTTCTCGATCCCACGATGCAGATAGCCCACATCGAGGACACACTTCTCGATGATCTCGCCGTCCAGCTTGACGGCACATCGAAGCACGCCGTGCGTCGCGGGATGCTGCGGCCCGATATTTAGGACCATGTCGTTTTCGAGCGGATCCTGAAACTGGCCGTCTCCGTGTGGCTTCTCGACCCAGGAGTGCTTCGTTTCCAGGCGCTTGTACAACGCCTCATTGTGTCGCGGCCAGAATCGAAACGTCGTATCGCCGCCAAGTTGTGTCAGTTCCGGCTTCATTCCTGATCCTCGTCAGCAGACTTCGGTTCCTGGTAACTCTTGATCGTTGGTCCCTGGTGTGCGGCGGCGAATGGATCCCAGGTCAACCCGGCCTCCGGCGATCGCGGCGGAAGCGGCAGGGATCCCGGGATTCCAAGCTGCGGGAATTCCTTCCGAAGCGGATAATATTCGAAGTCCTCGGGCAGGTACACACGTCGCATATCCTCGTGTCCGTCGAACCGGATACCGAGCATGTCGAAAACTTCGCGTTCGTTCCAGTTGGCTCCCGGGTAGATGTACATCACGGTGGGAACGGTGAGTTCGTCTTCGTCAACCCGGACCTTGAGCCTGATGCGCTTGCCCGCCTTCACGTTGACGATGTTGTAGAACACTTCGTACCGCTCGTCCTCCGTGAAGCGGTCGGCGCCTCCCAGGTCGACAAGGAACGTGAATCCGAGTTCGTCACGCAGATGGCGACATACTTCAGCGATTACCGATTTCTGTATGCGGACAGTGTGCTCGTTCGCGTAGAGCGTCACGTCGACAATCGCGTCACCGAAGCGTGCCTTCAACGCGTCGACGGTTGCCTGTACGTTTGTCGACTCCTTGGCGTGCGGGTTCGGCCGCTGCTCCGTAGTTGGCTCGTCTGCCGACGTGAATTCGAACGGCATCGAGGCATTCTTGTCGACGACGTTCTTTTTGTCGACGACTTCCTTCTTGTGGGCGACGCCGCTTTCGTCTATGGTCATGCGTCTGAAATCAAATGGTTGGGGCCGTAAGCTCCGCCGGTGATCCACTCGTGTAGTCCTGCGCGAGCGAATAGTCGTTGCGGATCTTCTCCTGAATGTCCATCAAGGCATGAATCAAGGCTTCGGGTCGCGGCGGGCATCCCGGGATGTAGACATCCACGGGAAGGAAGTTGTCGATACCCTGCACGACACCGTAGCAGCGATGCATACCGCCGGTAGAGGCACATGCGCCCATGGAGATGCACCATTTGGGGTCGGGCATCTGATCCCAGATACGACGGATGGCATGGGCCATCTTGTAGGAGCACCATCCGGCAACGATCATCAGATCCGCCTGTCGCGGAGAAAACCGCATCGCCTCACTACCGAAGCGCGCAACGTCGTACTTGGGAGCTGCAAACGCCATCATCTCGATGGCGCAGCACGCGAGGCCCATGGGCATCGGCATGAGCGAGTTGGAGCGCGCCCAGTTAACAACCGTGTCGACGCGCGTCGTCAAGAATCCGTCTCCGAGCGCCTTGTCAAGTCCCATAGCAGGTAATCTGTTTTTCCTTCGTTGTTCGCTTGAATTATGCCCTTGCAGGGACACTGCAACACCGACCTTGCGAAAAAGCAGCCGGATGGGGAAGAGTCTTACACAACAGCCGGCTCAACGTTCTGCTCAGACCGCTGCACCAGTGGCGGAGTCGGCATGGATCGTTCGGTCAAGGTCGGCCGCTTTGTTTCATCGAAGGAAAGTCCGCCCTTCTTGATGTCATACAACAGGCCGATGGCGAGGATCACGATAAAGAGCCCGGCGACACCGAGAACCTCGAGGCCCACGCCGGCTTCAACAAACTCCTTGTAACTGACCGCCCAGGGATAGAGGAAAACCACTTCAACGTCGAAGATGATGAAGATCATCGCGACGAGGTAAAACGCAACAGAGTGGCGCTCATGAGCGGTTCCGATCGCATCCATGCCGCTCTCGTAGACCCGCTGCTTGATAGTGTTCGGACGATGCGGGCCCAGGTATTTGGCCGCCAGAAGGAGGCTGACAGCCATAAGGGCCGCCTCCGTCATCTGCAGAAACAGCGGGTAAAAATCTTCGATCATTCCGAGAAATAGGGCCGAGAAGTGTCTTGATCCAGAGCCGTTAAAAGTACCGAAACGCCGCATCAGTTACCATACAAAAAACGGGGTGCCGCTTTCGCAGCACCCCGTCTGACGTCAGATACCGACGCTGACCGACTAGATCGTGACCGTCAGCCGGACCATTCCCATTCGACCAATCTCGGGAGCCCCGATAAATTCACGGTGTCGCTCATCCAGGATGTTCTGAACGGTCGCGTCCAGCCGCAGCCCTCGCGCAATCGCGCCGAAATCGTATCCCGCGCTGAGATCGACAAGGAAGTAGCTCGGCAGGTCGCCAACGTACGGACCCGATCGAATCGGGAAGCCGTCTGTGTAGCGAGCCGAAATGCCGGCCGAGAAGCTGTTCCGCTTCAGGTACTGTCCGCCGAGCTTCAGCTTCGCGCGCGGCGCGTTCAGAGCAACGTTCAGACCCGAGTCGTCCGCTTCACCCAGTTCGGAAGCATCGAAGAAGTCGTCGGAGACGAGAGAGGCGTTGGCAAACAGCGAAATCTCGTCCGTCGCCAGGAATTGTACCGAGATATCCGCGCCGAGGTAACCGACCTTACCAAAGTTCCGGTAGGACAGAAACGCCTCTGGTACGTTGCCGACACCAACGGCATTCTCTTCTGCCTCAACAATCGCGACCGGAGTCTGCGCATCCGGGAGTGAGCCGGACGCGAGCTGCACGATCAGGCCCGCAACCGTCGACGGCTGCTGCCCGAGCAGCGAAAGCTGTCCGGCGAGCACCGTGTTGGAAGAGATTCCGGCCGTGAGTGCGGCGAGTAGATCCGTCGAGAGATCCGGCACCAGAACAAACGGCGACTCCATGCGAAGCGGTCCGACGAAATCCGACTTCTGTGTGTAGTAGCCGTCGATCGCAATCAGAACCCTGTTGTTCATGATTCCATTAAAGCCGAGCTCGACAGTGTTTGTCGTCGTTTGCTTCAACGGGTCGATGTCAACTGCCGTGTTCGAGCCCAGTGGATCGAAGGACAAGGTAGTTGTATTGAGCAGCGCCAGCTCGCCGCGCGAGAAGCCCGTTACCTGCGTCGCCACGGGAGAAAGCAGCGCGATGAGGCCGGAAGCAGTCGGCTCGTCGACGGTAATGCCCGCCTGCGCAAGAATGGCGACAAGCTGAGCGGGAGGAATCGCCGAGAGCGACGCGTACACGGAGGAGTAGACGTTGTCGAGTGGCAGGCCGACCGGCTGCGCGACACCAAGCGTCGCCGGATTCAAGCTGGTGGCCACCAGGTCACTTCCGTAGGTCGACTCCCAGTTCGCCTCCGTATTCCGGTTCCAGTGCCATCCCTTGGCAGAGCCCAGGCCTCGAAGCGTGATGCCGCCCGGCAGGTTCGCTGCGACGATATCAAGGAACAAGGAGTTGATTCCCGGCGAAGAAAACGCCCGGTTGTACGATGCGCGCACACTGCTGGATGGCGTCGGTTTGAATACGAAGGCCGCGCGAGGCGAAAGCTGGAACGCTTCGACCACGTTGTTATAGTCGCCCCGGATCGCCGCGGTCATGTCGAGCTTGTCACTGAGCGCGAAGGTACCCTGAAGGTAGCTTCCCAACTCCGTGATCTGGTCGTCATTTTCGTTTCGGCCGAGGATCGTACCCTTCGTTTCGGGCATCGTCACGTCCAGGTCCGCCCCGAATACGAGATTGTGCCGGCCGCCGGCAAGATCAACGTTGTACTGTGCCTGACCGTTGATCTGGTTCGAGTTGTCTACAACAACGTCGCCGCTTCCGTAAACAAAAGAGTCTCCGGCCGCATTGTGGTTCAGGTATGCCTGAGCGAAGAAGTTGCCGTTCTGCAGGCGAACCTGCGCATACGAATAGCCAAACCCGTCGGCCTGCAGCGTTCCGATACCCGAAAGCACCGTCGCTGAGTAACGCGAATAGCCGACCGTACCCGTCACCGCCGTTTCGCCGACGCGGTACTCAAGCGTTCCGTTCAGGTTCAGCTTCTGGTAATCGTAGTTGCGGACAATTCTGCCGCTCTCGTCGAGCTTCTGATTCTCCGGAGCAGTCGCGGGATCCGTGTACACGTGGTCACTCTGAAGCTGGGCCTCGTCCAGCGGATCGGACGGATTCAGATTCCAATCGTCGGCCTGCGCGTACGCACCCGTAATCTTGTAGCCGAGGTTCTCGTTGACAACACCCGCGTGGCGAGCCTCGATACCGAGCATCGACCGTTCTCCGCCCATGACCGACACGGTCGTTCCAGGGTGTGTGAACGGATCCTTGGTCAGGAAGTGAATCACACCTGCATCGACGCCCGCTCCGTAAAGAGCCGAACCGGGGCCGCGCACCACTTCGACACGGTCGATGTCGATGCTCATGTTCGGCATGATGCTGTACAAGTTGACACCCAGGGAAGCCGCAGCGGCTTGTCGGTAATCGGTCAGGACGTATGTCGCTCCGGAGAACGCGTTGTTGAATCCGCGGAGAACGATCTCGCGACGATCAACGCCCGTCTGCGCCATGTCGACACCCGTCGTATTCCGGAGGACCGCCGCCGACGACATCGACACATCCGTCTGCAGATCTTCGGCATCCAGAACGGAGATCGACGCTGGAGCATCGAGGGCCTTCTCCTGACGTCGAGACGCCGTCACAACAACCGTGTTGAGGTCGAACCCACCCTGGCTCAGTTCGAAGTCGAGAACACGCGACTCACCTGAATTCAGTGTAATCGACTGAGTAATTTCGTTGTAGCCAACAAACGTCACGCGAACGGTATACGTACCCGCGAGCAGGTTCTGAACCGAGTAGCGCCCGTCGAGGTCCGTCGCCGAACCTCCGGCCATCGTTGCCTGTCCGTCGGGAAAGAGCACGACGCTCGCTCCGATCAGGGGTTGCCCATCGTCTGCGTCCGTTATTGTTCCGGAAAGTGTAGCGGTCTGGCCCAGCGACTGGGTCGTGGTGAGCGCGATCACAAAAAGGAACGAGAACAAAGACGTCACGACTCCCCTTGCAGGAATTGCTTTCATGACAGAATCTCCGTTGTGATTGTATTCGTGGGGTGGGCAACGGCGCCCTGACGGTCCAATAACCCGTCTAGATTGAACAAAAGCGCTTACACGCGCTCACGGCAGGCATCGTGGGGTGCCGCCAGGATTCGGGATATTAGCAAAGATATTGTCAAAACGGTAGCTATGTGCCGTTTGACCGGGTCGAACCACAGACGGGCGTCAGCCAAGACCGACACGCTCGAAGATCTCGTCCACCCTCACCAGGTGGTAGTTTGGGTCAAACGCCTCCTCGATCTCGTCCGGTGAAAGGTATCGGGTAATTGCTTCGTCGGACTCAAGTATTTCCCTGAAAGATCTCCGCTCGTTCCACGCGCGCATCGCCCGGGGCTGCACCAGATCATACGCATCTTCACGCGCCAACCCCTTGTCAATCAACTTGATAAGGAAACGCTGACTGTTATAGAGTCCGAACGTTCGGTCCATGTTCGCGCGCATGTTGTCCGCGAAAACGACAAGATTCTCGACGACGTTTCCGAGCCGATGAAGGGCATAATGCACCACGGTCGTCGCGTCCGGGAGGATGACCCGTTCCACGGCCGAATGTGAAATATCCCGCTCGTGCCACAGCGCCACGTTCTCGTAGGCTGACACCATGTAGCCTCGCAGGAGCCGTGCGCAGCCGGTGATGTTCTCACTCGAAACCGGATTCCGCTTGTGCGGCATCGCCGAGGATCCCTTCTGTCCCTTGCCGAAGGATTCCTCAACCTCCCGCACCTCACTCTTCTGCAGCCCGCGGATCTCGACAGCGATCTTCTCAAGAGTCGCGCCGATCAGCGCCAGGACCGAGACGTAGTGTGCGTGGCGATCACGCTGC
The DNA here is from genome assembly GCA_020437385.1 of Bacteroidota bacterium. Taxonomy (GTDB): domain Bacteria; phylum Bacteroidota; class Rhodothermia; order Rhodothermales; family JABDKH01; genus JAGQWL01. The sequence goes on along the minus strand of JAGQWL010000202.1, from coordinate 3,011 downwards.
AGGACCTGAGTCGAAATAGCAGCGGGCTCGAGGCCGAGCAGTTCACACGTGATCCGTTCAACATCGGTCGGAAGGTGCGCGAAGGTGCCAACGGCGCCCGAGATTTTTCCGACACGCACGCCCTCGGCGGCAGCATCAAACCGCTCGATGTTGCGCTTCATTTCCGCGTAATAGAGCGCGAGTTTCAAGCCGAAGGTGGTCGGCTCCGCATGAACACCATGCGTACGCCCCATCATGAGCGTGTACTTGTGTTCGACAGCCCGCTTAGCGAGCACATCTCGAAAGCGGACCAGTGATTCGCGGATCAGCTTGTTCGCCGCAAGCAGTCGGACCGACCAGGCCGTATCGACCACATCAGATGAGGTGAGCCCGTAGTGCACCCACTTGCGTTCATCGCCGAGCGTCTCGCTGACGGCCCGCGTAAACGCGACAACGTCGTGTCGGGTCGACTCTTCGATTTCGTGGATCCTGTCGATGTCGAATCCCGCGTTGGCATACAACCTTTCAACGTCATCCCGGGGAATCACTCCCAGGCGGGACCACGCATCGCAAGCCGCCAGTTCAACGTCCAGCCACGACCGAAACTGAGCGTGTTCGGTCCAGATTTGGGCCATTTCCGGCCGAGAGTAGCGTTCAATCATTAGGAATCGAGAGAGGCCGCGCGTCGATAACTACAACGAACCGCGGTTATGCCGGAGCTTGCGATACAGCATCGCTCGCGCCCGAAAGATATGAGCTTTCACCGTTCCGAGCGGCAGGTCAAGTTCGCGCGCGATCTCTTCATACGACTTTTCCTGCTGGTGCCGCATGACAATTACCGTGTAGTACTTCTCAGGCAGCGAGTCGATTGCCTCCTGGAGAATCTGCTTGCGCTCATCCTCGACGATGTGTTGATCCGGTCGATACGTGATGTCCGGTAGCTCGAACTCGATCTCGCCGTCCTTGGCCTTGACCGGCTGGTCGATCGATGTCGTCGGTAGCTTTCGCTTGCGGAGGAAGTCGATTGCGTGATTCGTCGCGATCTTGTACAGCCATGTACTGAAGGCATAGTCGAACGAGTACGATGGCAGGGCGCCGAAAGCCTTGATGAAGCACTCCTGAACAAGGTCGTCGACCTCACTCGCACCACGAATCATGCGCGCGATGTGCCGCTGCAACGCATTGGTATACTTGGAAACGAGTTCTGCGTAGGCAGACTCGTCCCCTCCAAGCGCCCGTTCGACGAGCCGCCTGTCCTGTTCGCTGGAAGCCGACGGGGATTTGTCCTCTTGATTATCGGCCATGCCGGACTTGCGATCTGACGCCCGATCGCAGCTCCTGACGCCGGTAACTGCTGCGCATGAGGATCAGGCCTGCGGGGAAATTGTGGATGAATGTCGAATGGCGGTCGCCTTGCCGGCACCGAGGGCGCCGACAGCTCAAAAAGATAGCAAATAGAACGTCGTTCGCCACGTCCGCGGCGAACTGACCGCATAATCACGTCCCAATCTTGTCCGGCGCGCCCGCGTTCACCGGGTTCCCTGCGACCGACCGGATACCACAAACAAAAAACAGGGCCGGGTGCACAAACCCGGCCCTGTCTATTCCGACGCACGAGTTGCCCGCGGGACGCTGGTGCGCCTTGCGTCTCCCGGGGGCGCCCCCTATTTCACAAACAGAATATCCGAATACGTCGGCATCGGCCAGTGGTCCCGGGCCACGAGGCTTTCCAGCGTATCGCCGGCCCGTCGAACCTCGAGCATGGCAGGAACGATCTTCTTCTCCATGAATCGTGCCTGCGCAACCGCGCCCGCGCCCCACTTGCCGGCGCTCAGTGTCTTGAGCTTTGCCGTTGCCTTCTGCAAGGCGTCAATGGCGTTGCTCAAGTCCTTGACGATAGCTTTCGCGCCTTCCTGCTTGAGTCGCTGCCCCGAAGCCGCACCCACAGCCGACGCAACTTCGCCGAGGTACCGGATCGCAGCCGGAAGAATCATCGTCGAAGCCATCGTCGCGGTGGTTTCGGATTCGATATTGATCGTCAAGGTGTACTGTTCGAACCACGTCTCTTCGCGGCTGTGCAACTCCGCCTTCGACAACACGCCGTACTTCTCGAACATCTTCGCGTTCTTCGGCTGGCTCAGCGTCTCAAGGGCGTCGACCGTCGTCTTCAGGTTCGGGAGGCCCCGAGACTCGGCTTCCTTGTGCCAATCCGCCGAGTAGTTGTCGCCACCGAAGATCACCGGCTGAGCGGCCTTGATGACCGACTTCAGAACCGAGGCAACGGCCGACTCGAAGGTCTTCGCACTCTTCTTCGTGCCGGCGAGCTGCTTCTCAAGCATCCCTGCCATCTCGTCGAGCTCGGCGGCAACAATGACGTTGAGAACAACATTTGGAACCGAGACGGTCTGCGACGAACCGACCGCGCGGAACTCAAATTTGTTGCCGGTAAAGGCAAACGGTGAGGTCCGGTTTCGATCGCCCGCGTGCCGTGGAAGGTGCGGAAGCGTGTCGACGCCAAGTCCGAGGAGTCCGCCCTGCTTCGATGTCTTCGCCGGCCCCTTGACGAGCTGCCTGAACACGTCTTCGAGCTGCTCGCCGAGGAACACGCTCATGATTGCCGGTGGTGCTTCGTTTGCACCGAGCCGGTGATCGTTTCCGGCTGACGCGACGGATGCCCTGAGCAGATCCGCATGTTTGTGTACGGCCCTCACGACCGCCGCACAGAAAAACAGGAATTGCATGTTGTCATGCGGATTGTCACCCGGATCGAGCAGGTTCATCCCCGTGTCCGTACCGAGCGACCAGTTGTTGTGCTTGCCCGATCCGTTTACGCCGGCGAACGGCTTTTCATGCATCAGGCAGACGAAACCATGCTTGCGTGCGACCCGCCGAAGTGTGAGCATCAGTAGCTGCTGATGGTCGGCGGCAACATTCGAGGTTTCGAAGATCGGCGCGATTTCGTACTGGCTCGGCGCGACCTCGTTGTGACGCGTCTTTACCGGCACACCGAGTCGATAGAGCTCTTTCTCGGT
>JAGQWL010000020.1 GCA_020437385.1 Bacteroidota bacterium | reverse complement strand
GTTCGGCAAATGGCAAATTGCCCGCCTGAAACTCGAACAGATTCGAGCCTGACAGCTGCGCGCTTGCCGTCCGTGCAACCAAGAACATTGAGTTCATCGTCAGGAGCATTGTCATGGTCGTCACTGCCGAACGTCTCATGCTTCCGTATCTACTTTCGCGCATCCGCCGACGCTTCATCGAGCAGTCGATCCAGCTCGTTTCCGAATCGCTCTGCATCGCCTGGGCGGTAGCCCTCGTGCATCAGAACCACTTGCATCGACACGTCGACGACCAGCAGGGTCGGGACGGCAGTCACGCCGAGCATCGACATCACTTCACTGTTCAGATCGAGGAGTACCGGATAGTCGATGCCGAGGGAAGCCGCAAAGGGGCGAACCTTCGCTGCATTGCGCGGACTGTCGACGCTGATGCCTACAAAACGCACCCCACGGGATTCGTACTTGTCCGCGAGATTCACGAGTACGGGGATAGACTGGACGCACGGTCCGCACCAGGTGGCCCAGAAGTCGACGACGGTCAGGGAGTCGCCCGCGACATCGCCGAATTGAACCGGCCTACCCTGTGTATCATCGAGCCGAAAGTCCGGTACCGACTGCGCAGCCGTCGGGTGGCTCGCAAGGAGGCAGACGAAAACAACCACGCACCAGCGAGCCAGAAGTCCGCGACTGCCCATTCCAGGGACTGTCCGGATCCGCAAAGCGTATTTCGTGAGCACCATATTCGAGCGACGCCGAGTTTCGCAATTAGTACAGGTACAGGATCGCGGCAACCGCCGACCGAATCATCACGAAATCGTAACGTCTGTAAAAATGGGCCCAGGCGGCGGTGAACAGTTGTCCTTGACGCGCTGCAACACCGCTGAGCGTTCGAACCGTCCTCTGTCGGCGCAGGGTCAAAGCTCGCGTGCGCGCGGTCGCACGTGACTACCGCAAATTGAAACTCATTCCGGAATAGTCGATTCTACCATCGGAACGAGCTTTTCTGCCGGCCAGGGAAGGATGATGGATGACCAGGGAAGGATGATGGATGAGATGCACAGATTGGGGCATTCGAACCAGCCGACCGTGATGACGGCCGAACGGTGGAGTCGTGTCCAGGCCCTATTCTTTCAGGCGATCGAGCTCCCCGCTGATGAGCAGGCCGTGTTTCTGCGACGCGAATGTGCGAACGACGCCGAGCTGTTCGACGAAGTATCGTCACTGGTTGCCGCCGAGGCGCCGGATCTCTTTGAAGACAGCGCGCTGGCGCGGCTGGGCGAATTGACTCCGACTGTTGGGGCCACACTCGCTGCCGCTGATTCCGATCCCCTCGCCGGTGGGTTGGACGGCCAGGTCGGACCGTACCGGATCATCCGACGGCTAGGTGCCGGAGGGATGGGGACCGTGTACCTTGCCGAGCGTGCTGACGGGCAGTTCGACCAGACGGTTGCACTGAAGCTTGTCAAGCGTGGAATGGACACGGACGCCGTTGTCGGTCGATTCCAGGCGGAGCGACAGATCCTTGCAAGACTCGAACATCCTAACATCGCTCGGCTGCTCGACGGAGGCGTTCACACAGACGGGCGGCCCTTCTTCGCTCTCGAGTATGTGGATGGAGAGGCCATTACCGATTACTGCGACGCGCGGAGTCTGTCGATCGACGAGCGTCTGGCACTCTTCGAGAACGTGTGCGAAGCGGTCGCCTACGCTCATCGCAACCTGATCGTCCACCGCGACCTCAAGCCGTCGAATATCCTCGTTCGAGACGAGCCTGCCGGCAGTGACGAAACGCGGACTGTCGCAAGCGTGAAGTTATTGGATTTCGGCATCGCGAAGCTGTTGACCGACAACGCCGATGACCTGTTGACACGGACCGGGGAACGCATCCTCACTCCCGCGTACGCCGCACCCGAGCAGCTCACCGGAGCAGCAATAACGACCGCAACTGACGTTTACGGACTCGGGGTTGTACTGTACGAGCTCCTCACCGGCACACGTCCGTCTGCGTTTGGGACATCCGCGTCCAGTCTCAACAGCGCCGGTGACACGAAACTGACCTCGGGTCTTCGTCGATCCGAAAAACCAAGCAGCGTCGTTTCCAGGTCGACGGAACAGCGCGTGTCGGCGCAGAACAAGAACAATACGTCTGGGGAACGGATCGCGTCGAGGCGATCAACAACACCGGATCGGCTCCGACGACGCTTGAAGGGCGACCTCGATACGATCGTTATGGCGGCCCTCAGAGAAGAGCCTGAGAGACGCTATGCGTCGGCGCGCGACCTGCTGTCCGATCTCCGCGCTTTCCGGGAAGATAGACCCGTGTCCGCGCAACCGGAATCCACGGCATATCGGCTGCGGAAGTATGTCAAGCGTCATCGCACGGGGGTCGCGACGGTCGCGACTGCCGTACTCGGTCTTGCAATCATCACGGCAGTCTACACCGTCCGGCTGACGGCTGAGCGCGATCGGGCACGCCTCGAGGCGCAGAAATCATCCGAGGTCTCCGAGTTTCTGCGAAGCCTTTTTGCGATCTCGGACCCTCGCGAATCCGGTGGAGAGCAGGTCACTGCGCGAGAGCTCCTCGACCGCGGCGCGACGCGCATCGAGTCCGAGCTCTCAGATCAACCCGAAGTCCAGTCGCAGATGATGAACCTCATCGGCGAGGTCTATTCGTCCCTGGGCTCCTATGATCGAGCCGAGCGGATACTGACGGAAACACTCGCGCTGCGTCGCCGGGCCGTAGAGCCCTCGGAAACTGAGATTGCGAGTACGCTCGTGGCGCTCGGGCTGCTCTACGAACGACAGGGACGGTACCGCGAGGCAGTCGAGACGCAACAGGAAGCCGTTGACCTACTGCGCACAAGCGGAACCGACAAGCCGCTGCAATTGGCAGACGCGCTGCACGCGTTGTCCTTCCTCAAGATGCGGCTGGGAGACTTCACGGAGTCCGAGGCCATCATTCGCGAGGCACTGGCCATAAAACAACGGCACCTTCCCGCCGACGACCCGGATGTGGCGTACAGTCTGAACATTCTGGGCGACGCCCTCACCCAACAAGGGCGGTATGCGGAAGCAGAGGCGGTCCATCACAGAGCGCTTGACATCCGTCGCAAGAAGCTCGGCGACGCCCATCTCGATGTCGCGTATTCACTCCACAATCTTGGTGCAACGCTGAGGGATCAGCGGCGATGGGCCGAAGCCGAGAAGTACTACCGAGAGGCGATGGCCGTCTGGCGGCGCCACTACGGATACGACAACCAGGAGAGCGCCAACACGCTAAGCCAGCTTGCACTTGTCGTCGGAATGCAGGGGCGTTACGAGGAATCTGATTCTTTGCAAAACATCGCAATCGACATGGCAATCGCCTCGGTTGGCCCGGACCATCCGAAAGTATCCGCGATGTACATACGCAGTGGTGACGTCGCCTACGCCGCGGCTCACCTCGCGGAGGCGGAGGCACGTTACCGGACGGGAATCGAAACACACATCCGCGTCCTCGGCGATACCCACCCCTACGTCACGAAGTGGCGGATCCGGCTTGGCCGGATTGTAGCTGAAGAAGGAAGGCTGGCGGAAGGACGGCAACTCGTTCAGACATCCGCCGCGCGCTGCTCCGATCCATCGATGGGAGGATACGACGGCTGCGCGGATCAGGCTGCCGCGGCAGAGACCTTCATCGACAGCCTGTCCTCGGCGAGTGCCTCGTCACGCGACGCATTACTGCGTCTTCGCGGCAATACCGAGTGACACAATGCCGGAGTAGTCCTCGAACTGCAGACTGGCCGTCGCCGGGTCGCCCGCTATCCCGGCTGCACCTTCAGCGATTGCGCGACCGAGGTCGCGACTCAGGATGAGCCCGCCGGCAGCATCACGCAGTTCCAGGGTCGCCGATCCCCCACCGTACCCCGCGACCGTGATACCGACGGTGATGCTGTCGCATTCGAAATCGAGTGTATACGTGTCATCGGCGTCCAGCGATTTTGCAATCACGGAGAATCCGAAACTGTTCCTGGCGTTACCCACGACCGCCGGTATGTCAAAGCCGTCGTTTGTTGAATCGGTGGAACAGGACGTCAATGCCAGCCCGAAGACGGCGGCCAGAAGCGATAACCTCATGTTGCGCCTCTCTATCTTGTGAATCTGGCAGCCCTGCTGCCTGGAACAAGATACGAATCTCCTCACTCCTTGGAGTGCGATCCTACGTCACGATCGGTTGAGAGCCTCCAGCCTTTCCGCTTGAATTCGTACAACAAACGTGGCCCCGCCGCCCTCCGTGTCCTCAATGGTGATCCCACCGCCGTGCCCTTGGACAACGATGTCGTAGGCGAGACTTAAACCCAGCCCGGTCCCCTGCCCCGTCGGCTTCGTTGTGTAGAAAGGTTCGAAAACACGCGACCGCGTCTCCGGTGCAATCCCGGTTCCGTTGTCGGCGATCGTTACAATCACATCGGTCCCGTCCCGCTGCGTTGACACCCGGAGCAACGGCCGAGGACGAGCGGCCTCGCCAATCGAGTGGAAGGCGTTGGACAAGATGTTCAAGAAGACGCGCCCGATCTCCTGCGGCATGACCGTCACGTCACCGACCGCAGGATCGTAGTGCCGCTCGATTTCGCAGTCAAAACCCGGATTTTTCGATTCGAATGCTTTTTGAGCCTGCTCGATCGTCTCCTCGACCAATGCATTGAGTCGCACACGGCGCTTCTGGCCCGACCCACTTCGTGAGTGTTCGAGCATTCCCTCAACGATTCGGTTTGCCCGGTGCCCGTGCTGCATGATCTTCGTCACGTTGGACTTCAGGTCAGTCGTGATCTCGCGCAGTTCGTCCGCCAACTCTGACACCGGGCGCTCCGTTTCACGGTCCAGCTCCTCGGAAAGCTCATCCAACATTTCGACCGACAGCGAGGCGAAGTTCGTAACGAAGTTGAGCGGATTCCGAATCTCATGCGCGATACCGGCGGTCAGTTTTCCGAGCGACGCCATCTTCTCGGATTGAACGAGTCGCGCCTGAGCCGACTTCAGTTCTTCATGCGTCTGCTCCAGCACATCGTGCGACTTCTCCAGCGCCATGTGCGCCTTCATAAGTTCGCCGTGCGACCGCTCCCGCTCCTGACGAATCACCCGACGCCGCTGCCACCGGTCCGTACCAAACAGAACACCCGCTATCAGCAGCGCAAACAACCCGTACGCCCATCCGGTGCGCCACCACGGTGGACGAATGTGCACGTCGATTGACGTGCCTTCACGGTTCCAAATACCATCGCTGTTGGCCGCAATCACCCGAAACGTGTAACGCCCCGGCGCAACGTTGGTGTACGTCGCAGACCGAACGTCGGAAACGTCGACCCATTCCGTCTCGTACGGCTCAAGCCGATAGCGATATCGATTCAGTCCGGCGTTCTTGTAATGAAGTGCCGCAAAATCAAACGACACCGCGTTCTCGTTGTGGTCCAGTGTAATCGACTTCGTTTCAGAGATATCTCCCGACAACGGTGAGTCCGGCCCCGAGACAACCGATCGGTTGAACAACTTGAAATCAGTGACAACCACAGGCGGGGCGATCGTATTTATGCCGAACCGGCCAGGATCGAAGTACGTGATTCCACCAAAGTCGCCGACGAGAATTTCGCCGGTCAACTTCGAACGAATCATTGAGGTACCGCCACTGAACTCGAGCGAGTGAAGCCCGTCGTTCGTATCGAAGTTGCGAAACGTCTCCTCCTTCGGACTGAATTGCGAAAGGCCGTGATTGGTGCTCAGCCAGATCTTTCCTTCGTCATCTCTGACGATCCCGAGGACCCAGTTGCTTGGCAGATCGCTGTTCTGCGTGCTGTAGTGGAAGACCTCGCCGGACTCCGTGTCGACCCGGGCCAGGCCACCCATCGTTCCCGCCCAGACGGTCTTGCCATCGCCGTCGATGAGCAACGATCCCCAGATTACGGGTGGAAGAGAACGCTCATCATTCGGATCGTGAACAAATCGACGTGCGGCACCATTCGACGGATCGAGCCGCGCCAATCCACCGGCACTCAGAATCCACGCGTCACCACTGCCAAAGTCTATGTCATAGACGGTACCTGCGGCGATCGTACCATCGTCATCATGATCGTACTCGTAGCGCTCGAAGCGTCCAGTAACGGCATCCCTCCGACTGACACATCCCTCGTTTCCGCTCCACAGGCCTCCCGCATCATCCTGGACCACGACGTTCACGGATCCGGGGCAAGGAGAGTTTTGCGGATCATCGAGGTTGGGCTCAAATCGGACCAGTCGGCCGCTGTCAGGATCGAGGCGGCTGAGCCCACCTTCGCTCCCGATCCACACAGTTCCGTCTTCCGCTTCGAGCAACCCCGACACGAAGCCAAGTTCCGAACCATACCAACTCGGGTCATCGAAATCCCAGTGCCGCCTGATGCCCGTCCTTCGATCCAGACGGGTCACTCGACCGGAGAAGCCCATCCACAGCCTACCCACACGATCCTCCATCAGCCCGACAACAAAGCCCGAATCAACCGGCTTCAGGTGCCCGAAGTCACCCGCTGACGGATCGAACCGCGATACGCCCGATTGGAACGTGCCAACCCAGACACTCCCCGTGGCGTCCGTATAGACGCTTGACAGGAGGTCCGACGGCAGGCGGTTCCGATCCAACGGTTCGCTCTCAACTCGCGTCGTGGTCCAGCTTTCGACATCGAACCGAACCAGCGCCTGACCAACCGTTGAAATCCAGAGCACGCCCGACTTGTACGGATCTCGCGCCAATCCGGTGACCGGCACATCGGCAACCCTGATCTGTTGCGTCTCCCCCGTCACCGCATCGAGGCGAACGAGGAGACTGCCACCCGAAGCTCCAGAACGCGTAAACCAGAAAACGGTATCGGATCGGTCATCCGCAATCATGTCTCCCGGAAACACGCCTGACTCTTCCGGCCACGAAAGGATATGGTCGAAGGTACCCGACTGATCATCCAGCCTGTCAAGTCCGACATTCGTGCCAACCCACAATCGTCCCGACGCATCTTCAAGCAAAAAGAGAATGCGATCGGACGCGATCGTGGACGAGTCATCCGGGTCATTTCGGAACGTCACAAAAGAACCAGGGTCTGCGGCAAGCGTCCAGCTCAGTCCGCCGCCCCAGGTTCCGGCCCAGACGCGTCCGCTGCGATCCGCCAGAACATCTATCACGACCCCACGCCCAATCGACGTCGGATCGTCGCCTCGGTAATGGAAGCGTCGAAACGTTCCAGTTGCGCGATCCAACCGATCGGCTCCGCGTCGCGTCCCCACCCAGATGCTTCCGCCGGCATCCTCCGTGATAGCTCTCACGGACGGATCGTCGTCGATGGAAGTGGATCGATCGTCTTCATAGTAGTCGGTCGCGGAGATCGATGTCGAGTCAGAGGGGATTGTCCGAAACGCTTCGAACTCCACGCCATCAAAACGATTGAGTCCGTCGACTGTGCCAAACCACATAAACCCGAGGTGGTCCTGGAAGATGCTTGTCACAGTGCTCTGCGAAAGCCCGTCGTTGACTCCGTGCGTTTCGAACCGCACGGCCGGGCCGGTTGTGGCCGAACCGGAAATCGTCTGGCTACAGGCTTTGTGCGCGGCGCCGAAACATGCTAGCAGAAGAAATATGCAGGCGCCCGGTTTAAGCCAACTGACTTGTATGAAAGAAATGATCATACCGTGCTGCAACGGCTTTCACATCAGGTTCTTTTGAGCAAGGCGACAACGTATAGCACGGTCACGGTCGCGACTCCGACGGCCAATGCAACCGGCCACATCCAACTGGCGAATGTGTCCCAGACGACTCCCCAGTCGGTTCCGTCCGGACCACGGAAGACGTCGCCGGGGTTTAATCGCCAGTCGCGATAACTCATCACCGACGCAACGAGTGCGCCGGCTGCGATGGCCGCGGCTGTCGACCGCAGCCAGACTTTCGCATGTGTCGACTGACTCATGTTCGGGCGGCAGTCTGACTGGCTTCTTTCGAGCGTAGGACTCTTCCTACGAGGTTCAATTGCATAGTCCTGCCGCCCCCATCCATCGACGATTACATCCGAGCACCACGTCCGCGTCGTACTATGAAACTGATAACGGAACTCGAAACCAACTACCAAGATAATGAGTCGCAAGAACACACCGATCCGTGCAAGGCTAACCAGCTTGCTGGCAATCCTGCTGGTATCAACCCTCGCGACAACGAGTGCCGCCCAGGACACGGATTCGACGAAACATATGAAGAAAATGACGTCGAAAAGCGCTATGGCGCAGATTGATCCGGCTGTCAAATCAGATATCCCACCGGGTTCAAACCGCTTGATTCTTATTGCCAACCCCGAATTGCCGCGTGACGTGGAAGTGACGACCGAATCGCTCTACGATGATGCCGTCGCCTCACTTCGCGACAGTGGGTTTATCCTCGACGTGAAGGACAAGGATATGCATCACATTACAACAGTGCCGCGCGAAATCGAAGAGGGCCTGTTTGTAACGATTGAGCTCAACGTGATGGATGGTCCAATTGATGAAGGTCCGCGCATCGTATCGCTGGCCAAGTGGGCTCCGAAGATGTGGGCCGACACGGCAAAGTGGCAGGATGCAAGCTGGACTGACGGCAAGAACAAGGCAGCATTCGCCGAGCTTGTCGACGCACTCACCGACGTACAGAACTCGATCATGTATACAGCGTCGGAGATCGCCGTCATGGACAAGATGGATTCTTAAAAACAAACGTCGACTACTGATCAGGATCCAACGTAATCAGTGTTAGATCGGCATTTGATCAGTGTCCAGTGACCGACCACCAGTCGGAGCGAGTACACTGGAGCAGGAGAACGGCTGGCCGCAACGCGGTCGGCCGTTTTCCGTTTGGGCCTCCCCGTCAACTGTTCGGCCGGGCGTCACCTCGTCTGGTCTTCTCCTCCATTATGCCGACGAGGTTGCCATCGCCGTCGCGCAGAAAGCCGATCCAGAGGTCGTGGTCAGCCATCCTCGCTGTGAGTCCGGGTGGACGTTCGGACGCGGCGCCACGTTTGACGAAGGACTCAAAGGTCGACTCAATGTCGACAACCTTGAAGTACAGAATCGAATTACTGCCGACACTTCCGGCGCCTTGGGGTGTGGACAGCATGATGCGGACGTCACCGGCGCGCACGAACGCAAGGTCAGGGCCCGCCTCAAAGAGCAGTTCGAGTTGGAGGATGTCGCGATAGAATTCGAGGGCGGCGCCGACGCTGGATACGGTTACGGCGATTTGACCTAGTTGCATCTTGGACTGCCGATTCAGGATTGGAATTGCAGCTCGGGGTGTTCGCGGACTAACGAACGACAGCAATCGTCTTGTTAACTACGCCGACAGGCGTCGTGACCCTGACGACGTACGTACCCGCCATAAGATTCTCTGCGTGAATGGAAAGAAAGAGAGAGCCAGCGGGCTCCCATCGATCAATGATTACGGAGATGCGTCGGCCGATCAGATCAAACAGCTCTGCCCTGACGGGCCCGGCGGTCGGAACTGAAACTACAAGAGACGCCGTATCGCGAAACGGATTCGGGTAAATGTCTGGAGCCGCCTGGTCCGAATCAGACATGGACTCCCGTTCGTTACTGACACCGACCACTCCACCCTGACGAAAGGCGAAGATGCGGTTGCCCGAGTCGTCCTGAGTCGTCAGCCACTTGTTTCCGTGTTTGTCGACGGCAACCCGTCTGACGCGTCCGAGTGGTTC
>JAGQWL010000201.1 GCA_020437385.1 Bacteroidota bacterium | reverse complement strand
TGTTGCGGCAACGATGCGGCCGCGGCCCGGGCCTTTGATGGCGACCTCAACACGCGTTGGAGCAGCGAGTGGGAAGTTGGTTTTGCGGATGACGATCCCGACGACGAGTGGCTTCAGGTCGACCTGCAGGAGATACTGACGCTGAAAGAAATTCGATTGTATTGGGAGGTCGCTTTCGGTGCCGACTACGATATAGACGTTTCGTTCGATGGTATTCTCTGGCGTACCGCTGCGGAGGTTCGCGGTGGCAACGGCGGGGAAGACATCATTACATTTGTCGACGCGGTCGACGCACGGTTCGTTCGGATGCATGGCATTGCGCGCGGCACGGAGTACGGCTATTCACTCTGGGAGCTGGAGGTGTACGGCATGCAGTCCGCCGTTCAGCCGCCGATGGTGAGCTTGACGCTTCCGGCGGATGGTGCGATCGTGTCGCCCGGTGCAACCGTCGCGTTGTCTGCGGCGGCGAGCGACCCGGACGGCGCCATTGTGAGCGTCCGGTTTTTTGCGGACGGTACACCGATCGGCACGGCCGAGTCGGAGCCGTGGACGGTGGACCTGAACGACGTCCTGCCGGGCGAGCACCGAATCAGTGCGGTCGCCACTGATGATTCCGGCGCGTCCGTCAGTACGCCGGTCCAGTCCGTGTTCGCATTTGATGCGGCACTCAATCGGTACGAGGCCGAAGCTGCCTCCTACAGCGGAGACATCACCGCGCAGACGTCAGCCGCAGCATCGGGCCGCCAGTTTCTCGACATGCGAGACAGCGGGACGATTGTCTTCAACAACGTCAGCGTTCCGGAGGCCGGACAATACTGGCTTGTAGTCGGGTACAACCTGTACTATGACGTACCCAAGAGTCAGTACTTCATCGTCAACGGTGATACACTGCAGGATGTCCGGTTTAATGGGACCGCGCAGTCGTGGCAGCGGCGGGCTTTAAAAGTGTCGCTGGATGGCGGGTCCAACCGAATCGAAATCGGGAAATTCTGGGGTTGGATGTTCTTCGACTACATCGAGGTAAGTATCAATCCCTTCAATGTGGCAAGTGAGGAAGGCGGGCTGGAAGCGGTGTTGCAGCTGGAAGCGGTCTATCCCAACCCGGTATCGACGCGCGCAACCCTTACGTATTCGCTTCCGGAAGCAGCCACGGTTGCCATCGAACTGTTCGACGTCGTCGGACGGCGGTCGGCCGTTGTTGCCGGCGGATTCCAGGCCTCCGGCGCTCACACGATCCAATTCGACGCGTCTTCGCTTCCGTCCGGGATTTATTTCTGCCGGTTGCGTACCGACGGTGGATCATTGATAAAGAGATTGGTGGTTGTGCGATGAACGAGGTGCTAATCGGAAACAGGTCAGTTGCGATTGCTTCGTTGTTGTTTGTCGTTGCGGCCGTTGGATGCACTCAAGCACCGGAGCCGAACGCGGAGATCCGGCAGCGTGACGTGTTGGCGGACTCCGTCGTTTCGATGCTCGAGCAGGATGTTCTCGACCCGTGGTACCCGGCGTCCGTCGACACGTTGGATGGCGGCTTCCTGAGCGAGTTCGCCTTCGACTGGGAGCTGGTCGGGCGCCAGGACAAGATGGTGGTTACCCAGGCGCGCCACGTGTGGACGACAGCCCGCGCCGCCGAGTTCTTTCCTGAACAGCGAGACGCTTACCTGGCGATGTCGCGGCAAGGCGTGGACTTCCTGATGGACAAGATGTGGGACCGCGAGCGAGGCGGCTTCTACTCATTCGTGTCCAGAGACGGCACGGTTCTTCGCGGTACAGATGTTTTTACGTCTGGCAAAACTGCCTACGGAAACGCCTTTGCCATCTACGGTCTGGCTGCGTACGCGCGCGCTGCCGACTCCGACGAGGTGCTTGATCACGCAAAGGTCGCGTTCCGCTGGCTGGATGAACATGCGCACGATTCCACATACGGCGGGTACTATCAGTTCTTTTCTCGGGATGGCACGCCCGAGCGATCAGGCAGGGGGACCGATCCTGCGAAGGACCAGAACAGCAGCATCCATATCCTCGAGGCCCTTACCGAGTTGTACCAGGTCTGGCCGGATGCCATGGTCCGCGAGCGACTTGAGGAAATGCTGCACATCGTCCGCGATACAATCAGAACCGATCCTGGCTATCTCCAGCTCTTCTTTACGGAGGATTGGACGCCGATCTCGTACAGGGACTCGAGCGAGGCCGTCCGCCGTGAGAACGTCAACTACGACCACGTTTCATTCGGCCACGACGTCGAAACGGCGTACCTGATATTCGAGGCCGCGGAGACGCTGGGAATCGAAAAGGAACAGACGCTGCGGGCCGGGAAGCAGATGGTCGATCATGCATTGGCCCACGGATATGATCGCGACACCGGCGGACTCCTCGACGGCGCCTACTACGTCGACCTCGATGCTGCACCGGAAATCGTCCTGCCGGAAAAAACGTGGTGGTCGCAGGCGGAGGCAATGAACGCGTTCCTGCTGTTTGCGGATCAGTATCCGGATGATCCACACGATTATTACGCTCGCTTCGTAGAGATGTGGCGCTACATCAATCGCTACGTTGTCGATCATCAAAATCGCGGCTGGTATTGGGGCGGAATTGATGTCGAGCCGGACCGTGTGACGTTCCTGAAGGGAAGCATCTGGAAGGGGTCGTATCACGACGGCCGCGCCTTGATGAACGTGGCCGACCGTCTTCGTGAAGTAGCGCCCGAGTAATTCTTCTGAGCCTGGCCCGTTTCGTATTCCTTCGTCGAACCTCATGCAGGGCGGTCTCGAAGCGACTCGGGTTTCGTTCGAATGTAATGGAGTTGATGATGAAAAGAACACTGCTGATTACAACGTTCATGATTGTAGCGATACCCGCCGCCGCGCAGCTTCGGCTCGACGCCGTGTACGGCGATCACATGGTCCTTCAACGGGGCGTTGAGCTGCCGATTGAAGGTTACGCCGGCCCGGATGCCGAGGTCTCGGTGCGGCTCGGCGATCTGGATCGAACAACGCGGACCTCTTCGTCAGGGACGTGGCGGGTGAGTTTTCCGGCTATGACGGCCGGCGGACCGTATGAGCTGCAGGTTGCGTCCGGGGATCAGCAGATCACGTTTTCGGATGTCCTGATCGGCGACGTGTGGCTTGCATCCGGTCAGTCAAACATGGAGTGGGTTGTCGCTGATGCGAAGACCGGGGCCGAGGTTGTCGCTTCGGCGAACGATCCGCAGCTTCGTCATTTCAAGGTTCCGCGATCGTATTCCACCGAACCGGTGGATACCCTCGCCGGTGGCGAGTGGGAAGTGACGGCCCCTGGGACGGTAGGCGGATTCACTGCAGTCGGGTACTTCTTTGCCAGAAATCTGCGCGAGCACGTCGGTGTGCCCATCGGCATCCTGCACTCGTCGTGGGGCGGCAGCCGGCTCGAGCCATGGATGAGTGCGAAGGCGCTTGGGGTTCCTGGTGCTGAGATCGACGCGATTCTCAGGCGGGAACGGGAGCGCGACCAGGCGACTCTCGACAATCTGCGAAAACGAATCGGCAACTTCTCGGACCAGGACGCGGGGATGGACGGTGGGACGGCGCTGTGGGCCGCCCCGGATCTTGACGATTCGGATTGGATGCGCATTGCCGTGCCGGCGCTCTGGGAGCAGCAGGGTTTTGATGGAATGGACGGCGTTGGATGGTATCGAACGACGTTCGAGCTGTCGGCGGATGAGGCGAAGCAAGGTGCCACGCTTGGAGTCGGAACGATCGACGACTCCGATAGAACCTGGGTCAACGGGAAGGAAGTCGGCTCAACCGAAATGGCATACAATCGTGCGCGCGTCTATACGGTCCCGGCCAACGTGTTGAAGGAAGGGCGCAATGTGCTCGTCGTTCGCGTGGAGGATACCGGCGGCGGCGGCGGGATCTACGGCGATCCGAATCTGCTCTACATCGAAACGGCGGGGGGAAAGCGATCGCTGGTCGGCGACTGGCGCTTCCATGTCGGAGCGGTCAGTATTTCGCTCGACGCCGGCAAGAACCAGATCCCGACACTTCTCTACAACTACATGATCAAACCGCTGCAGAAGTATCCGATTGCCGGGGCGATCTGGTACCAGGGCGAATCGAACGCGGGCAGCGTCGAGGATGCCGAGAACTACAGCCCGCTGTTTCGCGGACTGATCGAGTCGTGGCGCGACGAGTGGGGTGTGGGCGACTTCCCGTTCTTCTGGGTGCAGCTTGCCAACTACATGGAGCCGGACGCAGAACCCGCGAACGAAAGTGGATGGGCGAGTCTGAGGGAATCGCAATCGGACGCGCTTGAACTCGACGCAACCGGTCAGGCGGTGATCATCGACATCGGAGAGACGAACGACATCCATCCGAAGAACAAGAAAGATGTCGGGGAGCGTCTCGCTTTGGCGGCGAGGCACGTGGCGTACGGTGAGGACATTGTTTACTCGGGACCGGTCTACCATTCGCACGAAGTGAAACCGTCCGGCGAAGTCGTGATCCGCTTCGACCACGTCGGCGGCGGGTTGGTTGTCGGATCGAAGTATCGGAGCGGTGATGATGGCCTGAAGGGTTTTTCCGTGGCGGACGCTGATGGTCGCTGGTCATGGGCCGATGCGCGACTGGAGGGCGACACCGTTATCGTGTGGAGCGCGGATGTCAAGCATCCAGTTGCCGTCCGGTATGCCTGGGGCAACAATCCGATCGAGGCAAACTTGTACAACAAGGCGGGGCTGCCGGCCAATCCGTTTCAGACGGGTCGCTGAACAAACTGATTGCGGGGCTTGATATGCAGGCACAAACTGGAATCCGTCGACGCCGGGTGTCGAGTGACAGGGTCATCGGCCTCCTCGTTGTGGTTGCGCTGGCGGCTGTACCTCGGCCGGGTATCGCGCAGAAGACGAACGGACTCGCACTCACGCCGCCGATGGGCTGGAACTCGTGGAATACCTTCGGCTGCAACATCAATGAAAAGGTCATCCGCGAAGCGGCCGACTATATGGTGAGTTCGGGCATGAAGGACGCGGGTTACCGCTACGTGAATATCGATGACTGCTGGCACGGAGAACGCGATGCACGCGGATTCATTCGGCCCGATCCCGATCGGTTTCCATCCGGCATGAAGGCAGTGGCCGACTATGTTCATTCGAAGGGCCTCAAGCTCGGCATCTACTCCGACGCCGGTGCGAAGACGTGCGCGGGCCGGCCGGGAAGTCGTGGACACGAGTACCAGGATGCGTTGACGTATGCCGACTGGGGAGTGGACTACCTGAAGTATGACTGGTGCAGTACCGGTGAGCTGAAAGCGGCGGAGGCTTACACAACAATGCGCGACGCACTCGCAGCATCCGGTCGCGATATTGTGTTGAGTATCTGCGAGTGGGGAACGGACAAGCCCTGGGAGTGGGGTCCGGCGATCGGTCATCTCTGGCGAACCACCGGCGACATTACGAACTGCTGGGACTGCGTAGTCGATCACGGCACGTGGAAGTCGTCCGGGATCCTGGCGATTCTGGACAAGCAGGATGGACTTCGTGTACACGCCGGCCCGGATCACTGGAACGACCCGGACATGATGGAGGTCGGAAACGGGATGGGCGAGGAGGCGGACAAGGCGCACTTTTCGATGTGGGCGATGCTCGCGGCTCCACTTATCGCCGGTAACGACCTGGGCAAGATGGATGCTGATACTCGGACCATTCTTACCAATCGCGAGGTGATCGCCGTCGATCAGGATTCGCTCGGCATTCAGGGGTATCCGTTTGAGAAGCGCGGCGACATCGAGATCTGGTTCAAGCCGCTGGCCGGTGGCGAGTGGGCGATGGCCGTTCTCAACCGCGGGACGGGCACGCGAAGGGTCGAATTTGACTGGGCTCGCGAGTGGGTGTCGGACGACCATTCGCATCGCGCGGCTGACTTCGGAAACAAGAAGTATCGCATGCGGGATCTCTGGCGCCACGAGGACGCCGGCACAACGGCGGAGCCGTTATCGGTCGATGTGCCCGGCCCGGGCGTCGTGATGTATCGACTTACACCGCAGCAGCGGTGAACTGACTCATGCAGATCGCGTCAACGACGATTGCCGCGGTCGGAGGATAACGGAATGAGACTTGGAGCATCAGCGGCCATCGCATTGTCGGTCGTCGCACTCAGCTGCGCCGGTCCAAGGGAATCGACGAACGAGCCGGTCGGGCGCAATTCGTACAACTTCGAGTACGAGGGGAGGTCTTTTCAGATTGTAGGGCCGATCCCAGGCGATGGAATCAGCAACTACCTGGTTGGCCGTGAGGGCGGACGGATCGTTTTCCGTGCTCGCGATACTGACGCAGACGGCAGGTTGGACACCCTGCTCCTCAATGAACTCGCCCTTTCCGGGCTTGACGAGGCGCAGGAGATCTACATACGAGGGATCGGTCAGGCATTTTCCGGCGGGTCGCTGACATTTGCAGGCCCGTCGGGTGAGGCTGACGCGGCGGATGATCATTCGTCGTTGACGTTCAGGCTTGGCGACCGCGGGTACTTCGTTAAGGGCGGCGTTGACGTGATGGCGTTCCAGGACATCTATCCGGAGGGTCACCAGGGCGGTGTCGGCATCATCCAGCACGGCGTGCGCGTTGCGAGCAACGGAGACCTGCGGCTCGAACCGACGCCCGGTCAGTGGCAGCCGGTTCCGAAACAGATCAACAGAGATGTCGATGGCGAGGCGGGGCGGATCACGACGTGGCTGCAGTATCCGGATCCCGACAAGAACAGGACGGGATTCAATCCTATCGAGTACCCGGACCTCGAGCTTGGCTACAGCGTTGTGGTGTCGGCAAGCGGCGATGCGGTGCAGGTGATTGTGAATCTCGACAAGCCGCTGCCCGACGATTGGGTCGGCCGTGTCGGGTTCAACCTCGAGCTCTTCCCGCCGGAGTATTTCGGAAAGGGATGGTACCTCGGCGGCGAGTCCGGGGTCTTCCCGCGTCAGCCAAACGGACCCGTGCATCGTGATGCGAGCGGAGAGATGCAGGCGCTGCCGTTCGCGACAGGACCGACGCTGGTGCTGGCTCCCGAGTCACCCGAGCGGCGGATGGTGATCGACAGCGAGACTGCGGATCTGGAGCTGCTCGACGGTCGCCACAAGCACAACAACGGATGGTTCGTGGTTCGCAGCGCCGTTCCCGCCGGCGCAACGACCCGTGCGATCGTGTGGCGCATAGCCCCGAATGCGGTTCCGGGATGGCGCTACAAACCAGTCGTGCAAGTGTCGCAGGTCGGATACCATCCGACGCAATCGAAGCGAGCGGTGATCGAACTTGACGCGAACGATTCCGGCGAGGGCAGGGTCGAGCTGGTTCGCGCGGACGAGGATGGCCATCGGGAAATTGTACGGGCCGGGGAGGCGGCAGCGTGGCCGGGGGAGTTCCTTCGGTACAACTACAGGATCTTCGACTTCAGTGACGTAGAGCGGGAGGGCGTCTACACGATCAGGTACAGGGACAGCGAGACGCATCCGTTTAGAATCGCGGCTGACGTCTACTCGAAGGATGCGTGGCAGCCGACCCTCGACTATTTCCTTCCGGTTCAGATGTGCCACATGCGCGTTGAGGAGCAGTATCGTGTGTGGCACGGCGTCTGCCACCTCGATGACGCGCGGATGGCGCCTGCCGACTCGAATCACTTTGACGGCTACGTTCAGATGGCCGAGACGCTGAGTCCGTTCCCGTCGGGCGAGACCGTGCCCGGACTGAACGCGGGCGGCTGGCACGATGCCGGTGACGATGACCTCCGAATCGAGTCCCAGGCGGACGAGGTGTACGTGCTTGCATCGATGTATGAGTTATTCGGCGTCGACCACGACAACACGACGATCCTCCAGGACGATCGCCTCGTTCGCATTCACCAGCCGGACGGTCGGAACGATCTGCTTCAGCAGGTCGAGCACGGCGTGCTGACGGTCCTCGGCGGGTATGAGGCGCTCGGTCGATTCTACCGCGGGATCATCGTGCCGACGCTGCAGCAATATGTGCTGCTGGGCGACGTCACGAACAGCACGGACAATCTGTTCTATGATCCGGCGATGGCGGATCCGTCGGTCGACGAGAACGACAAGACGGGAGGGCTCGGTCCGGATGGGTCGCCGCGAGGCGCCGCAAACCTGCATCGCGCCGTTGAGCGGACGGCAACACATTCCGGCGTACCCGATGATCGATGGGTCTTTACCGAGCGCAATGCAGGGCACGAGTACAAGGCGATCGCGAGCCTCGCGATTGCCTCGCGGGTGCTCCGGGGCTTCAACGACGCGCTCGCCGCGCGCAGTCTCGACGCCGCCGAGCAGGCGTGGGGCGTCGGTCACGACGAAACGCAGCGAAGCTTCTGCGACAAGGTCGTTGCGGATGTCGAGCTATTCCTTGCGACAAACAAGCCCGCGTATCGTGAATTCCTCTCGGTGAATGCCGAAGCTATCGCAGCATCGATCGGCTCGTGCGGATGGGCAGTTGGTAGGGTCGTCGGCAGGATCGACGATGGCGACTTCGACGACACGATCAGGAAGGCCGTGGCAACACAGTTTCAGTCGGTTGTCACCGATCAGAAGAAGACGCCATACGGCGTTCCGTACGAACCGTACATCTGGGGTGCCGGCTGGGGGATCCAGCGCTTCGGTGTTGAGCAGTATTACCTTCATCGCGCGTTCCCGGACATCGTAAGCGCCGAATACATGCTCAACGCCATGAACTTCATTCTGGGTGTTCATCCGGGAAGCAATGTGGCGTCTTTTGCGAGCGGAGTTGGTGCGGTGTCGGTTACCGAAGGCTACGGATTGAATCGTGCCGACTGGTCCTACATTCCGGGTGGCGTTGCTTCCGGCACGGCGTTGATTCGGCCGGACTTTCCCGAGCTCAAGCGATTTCCGTACCTCTGGCAGCAGGCCGAGTACGTGATGGGCGGCGGCGCGACGCACTACATGTTTCTCGTGCTGGCAGCGGAACAGGTCCTCGGCAACTGATGCAGTCCGGAAATCAACACCCGGTAGCGAACATCAGCACAAAGTGGCGTCCTCCGGAGCCGCGGTACCTCGATCCGCA
Organism: Bacteroidota bacterium; assembly: GCA_020437385.1. Taxonomy (GTDB): domain Bacteria; phylum Bacteroidota; class Rhodothermia; order Rhodothermales; family JABDKH01; genus JAGQWL01. Next base: position 1,418 of record JAGQWL010000201.1, on the reverse strand, counting down.
CGCAGCACACGCACTCACACAACATCAGGTTTGGTAATGGCGAAAGTGTCTTCCGTTCTTGTTCTGGCGTTTTGTTCGTTCGTCGCAAGTTGGTCGGCTGCAGCGCAGCAGTCGATGCAGCGGCTCCGGGTTGAAGGCAATCAATTCGTGAACGAGACGGGAGATCGCGTCGTCCTTCGCGGCGTTTCGTTTTCCGACCCGGATCGACTCGAGCGAGTCGGCCACTGGAACCGCGAATATTTTGAGACGGCACGCGAATGGGGTGCCAACCTCGTGCGCTTTCCCGTACACCCATCGGCATGGCGGTCGCGCGGAAGGGAAGCGTACCTCGAACTGCTGGACTCCGGGATTGCGCTTGCCGGCGAGCTGGGTATGTACGTCATCATCGACTGGCATTCCATCGGCAACCTCCGAACGGATCTCTACTTCAGGCCGATGTACGAGACGTCGATGAAGGAGACACTGGAGTTCTGGCAGGCCATCGCGGAGCGTTACGCGGATAACCCGGTCGTCGCCTTCTACGAGATATTCAACGAGCCGACGCAATACAACGGCAGGCTCGGAAAGCTGACGTGGGAGCAGCACGTCTCGATCATGGAGGATGTGATTCACGTGATCTATGCCTTCAACCGACGCGCGATTCCACTCGTCGGCGGGCTCGACTGGGGGTACAACATCTCGTACGTCCGCGACAGGCCCGTTGCGTATCCCAATGTCGCGTACGTCACGCATCCGTATCCACAGAAACGGGCTGAGCCCTGGCCGCCGGAGTGGCAGCGTGACTTCGGTTTGATTGCGGAGGACTATCCGATCGTTGCGACAGAGTTCGGCTTCATGAGTGCGGACGGGCCCGGTGCGCACGTTCCGGTCATCTCAGACGAACACTACGGCGAGGCGATCATCGACTTCTTCGAGGAGCGCGGCATATCGTGGACCGTGTGGGTGTTCGATCCGCAGTGGTCTCCCCAGATGTTCACCGGATGGGACTTCGCGCCGACCGCGCAGGGGCGGTTTTTCAGGCGGAAGATGCTGGAGCTGAACGAATAGATTCGGCTGCTGCGGCCGAACGGTCGGCTCAGGCCGAATTGAGCCATCGCTGATCCGGCGATGGTCATTCCTGTGACGGATTAAGTATTTCGAGTCCTGGTAGAAAAAAGATCTGGTGGGCGGGAACCACCAGTTTATCTATCTGTTACCAGAACCGATAACACTTGATGGGAAAGATCCGGCGCGGTGGCTACGTGTTTGTGACCTGGACTGGAGATCACGGTCCGTACCACGTTCATGTCTACCGGGATAGCAGGCTTGTTGTGAAATGGGACCTCGAAAACGGTGTTTCGATGAAGGGCTAGCGTTATCCGAGATCTGCGGGCGGTGTGAGAATGGCCCAGTGTGAGAATGGCCCAGTGTGAGAATGG
>JAGQWL010000200.1 GCA_020437385.1 Bacteroidota bacterium | reverse complement strand
CTCGTGCGGTAACCTCAATAACCTTCCGAGACTGGTCAACTTCGTTGAGCGGAATCCCATAGTGAACGTATAGTTCAGCCCTGTCCCCGTCCCCGTCCTTGAACGCATTCACGAGATAGGGCAATTCAATCTGTCGACCGGGCGCCTCATAGACATAGCGATCGGGTTCTTCCCTGATCGTTTCTCTCGCGCGAATCGTGTAATCGTTCGTCCAGGGCAGTGCACCACCCGAAAGGGCGTCGGCACTTGGACTGTAGAGCCGGTACTCGCCGTTTCGGAACGGATCCTCAAACACGAACCGAAAATCACCGTAATCCCAGATATTGTAGGTATTCAGTGTTTCGAATGCATCGGGGCCACCAGACTGCGGACGTGCGGAGTACACGCCTGTCGGGTCATTATTGCGCCGGTCGCCGTCTGTCACAACGCTCTTGTCCGGCACGACCACGATGTCCGATTTCGGCAAGCCGTACCGAATGAGGATCTGTCCGCGCTCGGTGTTGCGCCCCTTGATGTCCAGTGCATCGACACTGTAAAGCAGGTCTGCGTAGGCGATGCGGCTGTAATGTTCAATCTTCCGCTCGTTGTACGTCGTGAGATACCGCGGATCTTTGCTCGTCCAATACGCAGTGGTAAACGCGACCGGATCCTGGTCGTACTTCTTCTGTTCATCCGGTTGAAGCAGGAATCGGATGTCGTTGAACTCCCGACGATCGACCTCGGACGACAACTCGAGTCCGCGATCGAAGCTCTTCGCTGCCGCCTCAGGGTTGCCGGCGTGGTAGTTCGACAGTCCGAGATAGAACCAGAGCTCCGGGTCTTCGGAAAAGTAGATGAACATCTGCTGCAGCATCTGGAGAGCGGCAGAGTAATCACCGCGTAGCGCGTAGATTTTCATCAGTTGGTCATAGACCGAGCGATGGCGCGGGTTCGTCTCGAGGGCAGTATTCAGATACCCGAGGGCGCGCCCGTAAACGCGCATTGCTCTTTTGCTCAGGTCACGCACCGGAACGCCCTGCTTCTCGAGGGTCTCGATATCGAATTCGTCGGCCAGAAATACCTGAGAGGGGTCACCAAAATCGAGATCGAGATCGGGCTGAACGAGTCCTTCGTCGAAGGTCGGCTGAAAGGCCTCTTCGATGTCTTCAATGATCGTCTGGCCGGCGACATCGCCCACACCCGGGCTTGTCGGCAGCGCATATCGCCGCGCCAGCTCGAAGCCCGGAACCTGGACGGCATTTCGGTAGCGCCAGAAGTCCCTGATGTAGGAGATCCCCATCTCTTCATTCGCAAAGGCATTCTTGGGATCGATCTTCAGAATCTCCAGCGCCAGTGTCCTGCGCTTGGATTCACGAATCTTGTCTGCCAGGAAATTCCAGGACTCCTCGCGGAGCTGTATCAGTTGGGCGACCATGAACTGGATGTTGTCCGGCTCGATTTCGAGGGCCCGGTCCAGCTCTTTTCGTGCCTTCCGACTGTCCTTCAGCGGCGTTTCAAAGTACAGTCGGGCAAGCAGGAAGTGCGCCTCGGCATCGGATTCATCTTCCTCGACGGCGGACAGAAACAGGCGCTCGGCTTCGGAGAAGCGTTCCGCCCGAAAGGCTGCGATGCCATCTTCCAGGTAGTTCGTTCCGCGCGTCTGCGCGCTCGACGAAGCAGGTGCCAGGAACAGCAGCAGGAAGAGGCTTGCTCCGCACCATCCCGATTTGAATTTCCGATTGCTCATGACGGGGATGAGAATTGATGTCCAGGTCGAGTGAGTGTAAAACGTAAACATGGCCCGATCTGCTCCCAAGAACGTGCAAACTGCCCGGAAACGCGCTGTGCGACGACAGATGCTCTGGGAACGGGAAAGGATTTACGACCCGTGGTGAAGGATAACAAACTATTAGACCAACGATAAGGCCATTATGCTCCCCCAGCCTGTCAAATGCGTCTCTCACGCAAAAGCGACCGGCGATCAATCGGTCCCGCGCCGTGCGATACTCTTCTCCAGCCTTTTCAGCGATCGTTTGTTCTCACGATCTGCAATCGCGGCCCGTTTGTCGAACAACTTCTTCCCGCGCCCGACCCCCACCTCGAGCTTTGCTCGACCATTCTTGAAGTAAATCGACAGAGGAACAAGCGTGTAGCCCTTCTGCTGCGTTGCTTTCTCGAGTTTGACGATCTCCGTTCGGTTCAAGAGTAGCTTTCTTCTTCGAACGGGGTCGTGATTGGCGAACGTTCCGAAACGATACGGTGATATGTTCGCACCTACGAGAAAAACCTCTCCACCTTCGACGCGGCAGTAAGCTTCCTTGAGGTTTACCTTCCCTTCGCGCAGCGACTTGACCTCGGTCCCCTGAAGGACGAGTCCGGCTTCAAGTCGATCACTGATCTCGTAGTCGTGTCGCGCCTTCCGGTTCGTCGCAATTACCTTCGTTGCATCGTCCATGGCTATCGCATTCCGGTTCAGTCAGGCCGTCTCATACTAGCGGCTGAACGTCATCAGGGTCGTCATTCTCCGGCAAGTGAACGAGCGGGAGTTCGTCGATTTCGTCGTTGCCGAGGTAAAAGAAGAGATATTGGGTCAATTCGGTAATGGATGCCGTGGCAAGATCGTCAAAACGAAACCGGAGATCACGCTGAAAGAAATCGACGATCTCTTCAGGTAGACCTGGGGCCTCCTCCTGGCGCAGTCGTTCTGCCACGGCTGCTGCGTCTACCACGGCCTGAATCGTCGATGGCCTGGCTTCACCCTTGCGCATCGCCAGCACGCCCCACACCATGGGATAGTTCGCGAGCTCGTACCATTCCTGGCCAAGGTCAAGCCCATCGGACCCAAGGGCGTTGAGCCCGACGACGAGTCGCTGAGAGCCGGGAGGGCCACCGGCGGGACTCGGTACGGCGCCAATCCGAATGTTGTAGTGCTCCTGCAGTACGAGACTTGCCACGAAGGCCTCCTGAGAGGCTGCCTCTGGCAATTCGAGACGCGAACCGATGGCCCCCAAGCCACCGGGCAGCTCGATCTTCGCGAACGGATAGGACCACGACGAAACAGCCAGACCCGGAAACACGTCGAGGTCATCGCCGTGTCGCAACGCGGCAACCGTTGGGAGCAGCGCAATGTCTACAGCGCCTGAGAGCAGTAGCGGGAGGGTCTGTTCCGGTGCGACTTCACGCGTTTGCGCCGAACGACCGAATGTCGTCGCAAGCGACCGCGACAGAATCGCGGAATACGGAAGGTTCCAGAGTGCGATGTCCATACGAAATCGGGATTGGCGCTCGAAAACCCTTTGCGGGATCGACGACAATCGTCATCCGACTCGATCCACTCGAATACCCGAGTTCTGCGACTCGGATAAATCAGCCGGCGTCGTAGCGCTTTTCGCGAATACGAGCTGCCTTGCCGCGCAAATCGCGCAGGTAGTAGAGCTTTGACTGACGGGTGTGCCCGCGACGCACAACCTCGATCTTCGCGAGCTTCGGCGAATAAAGCGGGAACACGCGCTCTACTCCCACACCGTTGGAGATCTTGCGAACCGTGAATGTCCGGCG
>JAGQWL010000019.1 GCA_020437385.1 Bacteroidota bacterium | reverse complement strand
TTTGGAGTTCTCCAACGCATGGGCCAACGCGTCGGCCGACGGACGTGCGTGCGGACAGGTTCTCGCCGCCGTGCTTCCCCTCTTTAATCGCTTCATGGCCGATGAGGTCGTAGCGCGAGCGGGCATTGCGCGCAACGTCGCGGGTCGTACGTTGACGAATGCCCAGATCGAATCGCTATACGAGCGTTCGGCCGATCTGCGGCGTCACTTCGACGACGGCTTTGCCTTGATCTATTTGAACGGATCGAAACCGGAGCGACTCTCACTGTTCGAGTCGGTGCAGATGAGTGAGTTCACTCCCGAGCATTTCGGAAGTGTCTCGGAGGCTACCTCGGTCTTTGTTCGAAGGAGCCTCTCGTGGAAAACGCTGTCCGCCGAGCGCGATCCGGTGCTTCGCAAGGTATCGACCGAGTTGAAGCGCACGCAGCGCAGGCTCGACGGTCTGGAGAAAGAAGTTGCCTCCGCCGAGCGCGCCGACGATTACGAACGGTTCGGGCACATCCTGATGGCGCAACCGCCGGTCGCGGGTCCGCTCGACGATCCCTTCACGGCCATTGACAGTTTTTCGGGGGAGCCCGTTCAGATCCGAATCGATCGGCGGATGTCGCTGATCGAGAACGCCAATCGGTATTACGACAAGGCGCGGACGGCGCGTGCGGCACGGGAGGCTGCCGAGGAGCGGCTTGAGACGACGCGCGCGGCGGTTCATCGACTCGTCGAGTTGCATGACCGCCTGGATGCTGTTGATTCGATGGATCACTGGAAATCTGTTCAGCGCGAGCTGGCCGACGCCCTGGCGCCGTATGGTGACCGTGGCGGACGCATCGAACCCGAGGTACCGTTTCGGCAATTCGACCTCGGCTCGGGCTACGTCGTCTGGGTCGGACGGAACGCAAAACAGAATGAGCTGCTTTCGACGCGGGCCGCCCGGAAGTTTGACCTCTGGTTTCATGCTCGGGGCGTTCCCGGATCGCACGTCGTACTCCGTTTGCCGCACAACAACATAACGCCCGATCAGGCGATCGTCGAGCAGGCGGCGCGCATTGCGGCGCACTACAGCAAGGCGCGCGGCAGCGGACTTGCCCCGGTCATTGTGGCGGAGGCCAAGTTCGTCCGCAAGCCGCGCGGAGCGGCGCCGGGGACGGTAACCGTCGAAAGGGAACGGGTCTTGCTGGTGGAGCCGGGCTTGCCAGAATGAGGCTGTGGATTACGTATTTTCGTCGGCTACGCGGTCCTAGTCTTCTAATGGGACTTATGTCGTGCGATCGGCTGGGATGCAGAAGAACGCGTCGCGGTGCAAGCGACGGATCGTAGCGAGTTTTGCGATGGACGCTTCGGTGCGGCCAATACATTGAAGAACAACGGAAACTGAATGGAATTGTGGGAAGCCGCCGTCCTGGGCCTCGTCCAGGGGCTAACGGAATTTCTGCCGATATCGTCCTCCGGCCATCTCGTTCTCGGCGAGTACCTGCTCGGAATCGATAAGGCGACATCCGGTAATGTGACGTTTGAGGTTTTTGTCCATTTCGGTACGGTGTTGAGCATTCTGACCGTTTATTGGCGGACAATCCGGGAGGTCGTGAGCGACAGTTTTGCGGCGTTGTTCAGGCCCGCCGAGTGGCGCGAGCGTTACGGTTCGGTGGAAGGGTTTCACACCGGCGTGAATATCCTGATCACGATGGTCCCAACCGGGATTGTGTACCTGCTGTTCAAGGATTTTCTCGAGGCGCAGTTTGGCGATCCGAAGTTCGTTTCGGGGATGTTGATCGTAACGGGCGTGCTGTTGCTGTTGACGCTGCTTCGGAAAAAGCCGGATGGGTCCATTAATCCGATCAAGGCCTTTTTTATCGGGGTCGCGCAGGCAGCGGCGATGCTGCCGGGGATTTCGCGATCCGGCTCGACGATTTGCACTGCGCTTTATCTGAATACCGCACCTGAAAAGGCAGCAAACTTCTCCTTCCTGATGCTGCTTCCGGTGGTCCTCATCGCGACGGTGCTCAAGTCGGTTGAGATGATGGAGACCGGCTTCACGACAAGCGTTCCCGTGCTGCTTGTTGGCGCGCTGGTCGCCTACATCTCTGGAGTGGCCGCGATCAAGCTGCTTCTGGGCGTGATTCGCCGGGGGAAGCTCCAGTACTTCGCTATCTACTGCTTTGTGGTCGGAGGGCTGGGTCTCTGGCTGCTGCCGTGACGTTTCGCGCGATCGATTCGACTGAATTGAGTTTCCTCCCATATCTGAGAAGCGGTCGGGAATGGCCAAACCGGTCCACGAGGTCCGGAGGGTTGTTGTCGCGCCTCGTGGCGCCGCACGGACTGATCACTGGTCACTGATGACTGCTCACTTCGCGAGCGAAGCGAGCGCTCCCCATTCTCCCATTCTCCCATTCATTCCTTCATTCCTTCATTCTTTCATTCATTCCCCACCGATCCCGTCATGCGCCTGCGTTGGCCTTAAAGATCCGGCAAAAACGGTCGAATACTGACAGTAGTATCTCAAAGTGATACATCCGGCTCGTTGGCCGCCCTATACACTTGGGAATACTGTAATTCCACCGAATCGCGGTCCCTACGGATTCAAGCCGAACGCAAAAGACCAATCGCATGAAGTTCAAGATTTTCGTGGTAGACGATGATCGTCACTACGGCCGGATGCTGTCGTACCGTCTCGAGAAGAATCTCGACAACGAAGTACATTCATTCAGCAGCGGAGAAGCCGCATTGGAGCGCATCGATGAAGAGCCCGACCTCGTTCTGCTCGACATCATGATGCCTGGGATCGGCGGACTCGAGACCCTCAAACGGATTCGGGCGGACCATCCCACGGTGCCGGTGGTCATGGTTTCCGCGCAAGGCGTGATCGACGTGGCTGTTGAGTCGATGCAGCTCGGCGCCTACGACTACATCACGAAGGGGCAGGACGATCTGCTGAAGCTCGACACGGTCGTGAAGAACGTGCGCGAGAAATCCGAGATGGAGAAAGAGCTGATGCAACTTCGGGGAGTTGTAAAGGAGCGATTCTCTATCGGCGGACTCGTTGGTGAGAGCCCTGCGATGAAGGGCGTTCATCGGACGATCGAGAAAACGCTTCGCGGCGACCTGACGGTTGCAATTCAGGGCGAGAGTGGTACGGGCAAGGAGCTCGTAGCGAAGGCGATTCACTACGGTTCCAATCGCAAGGACGGTCCGTTCGTCGTTGTGAACTGCGCCGCAATTCCGCGCGAGCTGATGGAGAGCGAGTTCTTCGGACACGAGAAAGGTTCGTTCACTGGCGCACATGCGCGCAAGATCGGCAAGTTCGAGCAGGCGAATGCTGGGACGATCTTTCTTGATGAGATCGGAGAGCTCGACCTCGATCTCCAGGCCAAGCTTCTGCGTGCGCTGCAGTCGTTTGAGATTGTGCGGGTCGGTGGAAACGAGACGATCCGCTTCGACGCTCGAGTGATCTCTGCGACAAACAAGGATGTCGAGCAGATGATTCGCAAGGGCACGTTTCGTGAAGACCTGTACTACCGGCTGTTCCAGTTTCCGGTGGCGCTGCCGCCGCTTCGTGCACGCGGAAAGGACATCATCCTGCTTGCGAATCACTTCCTGAAGAACTACATCGACGGACATCCGGAGTTTGCTGCCAAGCGCCTCACCGGTGATGCGCGGCGGGCCGTTCTCGAATATTCGTGGCCGGGAAACGTACGTGAGCTGAAGAGCGCAATCGAACGGGCGATCCTCGTTTCCGACAGCGATGATATCAGTCCGGATGATCTGATGCTGAACCGCGGATCGGGAATCTCGCCGTGGACGGAGCGCGCAGGTGTGGCGGTGGGAGAGCGGATCGAAAGCGACCGCGCCCCTGTCAGCAGCTCTAACGGTGCGGACGAGCTGGCGGTCAGTCTTGGCGAAGACGGGGAGATTCTCTCGCTCGATGAGATCAAGCGCCAGGCGATCGAGCGGGCGTATCGGGTTTGCGAGGGCAACGTTGATCGCGCTGCCGTAGAGCTCGGTATCGGGCGGGCTACGATGTATCGGCTGCTGAAGAAGTACAAGCTTATGGCTTGAGTCTTCTTTCTTTTTGGCGCGTGGTTCTTCTTTCTTTTTGTCACCAAAAAGAAAGGAAGCAAAGAAAAAGTGCCGGGTGGTTCTTCTTTCTTTTTGTCGCCAAAAAGAAAGGAAGCAAAGAAAAAGCGCCGGGCTGGATTTTTCTCGGCCGCAACGGATGGATCAGTCGGAGGCGCCGTGGTTATTGGCCGAGAAAAATAATGCCCGGTTGTCTCGGATGGGCGCGTGAGCGCCATCCCGAAATGGCGGGAGGGTGGTTCTTCGTACAACGAAGAAGACCTGCGTGACGTGTCCATCTAACCACCGTTTCAGCCGTTTTCGCGGGATCCCGTGGATCCGTATTCCCGGCATTATTTCTTTCAGCCATCGAGCACTACGGCGACACAACCGCGAAGCCAAACGGCTGAAAGAAATCCAGCCGGGGAGTTTTCTTTGGTTCTTTCTTTGGCGGCCCAAAGAAAGAACGTCACCCAGCCTGGGGAGCTTTCTTTGGTTCTTTCTTTGGCGGTCCAAAGAAAGAACTACCCATCAGGCTATAACCGCGTAGACAATCGCTCCCACCACCGCAATCGCGAGCCCGGCAATCATGAAGTAGAACGAGGCCGGTGTCTTGTCGCCGGGGCCTCCGGGCTGGTTTGCTGCTGTTGTTGCCATTGATTTAATCCTCCGATTAGTTGACTTGGTTTTGTGTTAGTTGTGCCGCGGCTCGCGCCACCGAGTGGCGATAGCCGAAGCCGAAGTACAGTGCCAGTCCGACGACCAGCCAGACGACGAATCGAACCCAGGTGACCGTCGGCAGGCTGACCATCAACGCGAGGCAGAAGACGATCGCGATGATCGGCGTGATGGGCACGAGCGGAACGCGAAAGGGGCGCGTTGCATGAGGATCCGTTCGTCGAAGCGATACCACTCCTGCAGATACGATGATGAACGCGAACAGCGTCCCGATATTCGTCAGGTCTGCCGCTGAAGCGATGTCGATGAAGCCTGCCGGAATGCCGACAACGAGGCCGGTGATAATGGTTGATGCGACGGGCGTGCGGAATCTGGGATTGACGGCGCGGAAAACCTTCGGCAGGAGACCATCTCGACTCATCGCGTAGAAGATGCGCGTCTGCCCGAGCTGGAAGACGATCAGCACGCTCGTGATCGCAATCACCGCACCTGCGGAAATAATGGAAGCGATATGCGGTTCGCCGACAGCGCGAAGGGCGACGGCGACCGGCTCAGCGGTTGCCAGACGACTCGTCGGCAGCATGCCCGTCAGGACGACCGTCACGCCGATGTAGAGAATCGTGCAGACGACCAGCGACGCGATCATTCCGATCGGCAGGTCGCGCTGCGGATTGCGCGTCTCCTCCGCAGTCGTGCTGACCGCATCAAAGCCGATGTATGCGAAGAAGATCAGCGCGGCACCGGTCATGATTCCGCGAAAGCCATTCGGCGCAAACGGATGCCAGTTGACGGGGTCGATATGACCTACGCCGACAATTACAAAGAGCGCAATCATGGCGAGCTTGAGCAGCACGAGGATTGCATTCGCCCGGGCGCTCTCTCGCACGCCGACGATCAGCAGTACGGTGACGGCGGCCACGATCAGCATGGCCGGCAGATTGAATGTGATGGGGTGCCCAAAGAGGTGCGGGCCCGCGGCAAACAGCTCCGGTGTGCGCGACGCGGTCATTGGGTCAACACCGAGCCACATCGGCAGGGGGAGCCCGACCTGCCCGAGCAATCCCTGGAGATAGGCCGACCACCCAATTGCGACCGCGACATTGCCGACTGCGTATTCGAGCACGAGGTCCCAGCCGATGATCCACGCGATCAACTCGCCGAACGCTGCATAGGCATACGTGTAGGCACTTCCGGCTACAGGTATCATCGACGCCAGCTCGGCATAGCAGAGCGCGGCGAATCCACAGGCGAACGCCGTCAGGACGAAGGAGACGATAAGTGCCGGTCCGGCACCGAGCCTGATGACTTCGCCGGCGGCGTTAACCTCGCCTGCAGCGGCGGTCCCGGTCAGAACGAAGATTCCCGTGCCGACGATGGCGCCGACACCGAAGAGCGTCAGCTGGATGGGGCCGAGGACGCGCCGCAGCGCTCCCGAGTTGGCATCCGCGGAAGCAATAGACTTCCGCAGAAAAAGAGATGACATTGATGAGATACCGAAGCTCGTGGTGAACAGGGACCCGTCAGAGGGGTCCGGAGAACACGCGCGTGGGTATCAGAGTCTCAGCGTCGGAGAAGGGGCCGAAACGATTTGTATCGGATCGTCAGGTAGACGGAACGACTGCGATGCATGCCGGCGACTCACGGTGTGTGATGCCGTCGCATCGGGTGCGCCATGGATCCGCTCGTCAGAATCCGTGACCGTCAGGTCGAAGTGAATGCTCCGCGAGTCGTCGACCGATCGTCGCGGCGTGGCACATTTGTCGGCCAACATGCAGTTGGTCGCACCGACTTGCGCACGCGTCACGAGTGCAGAGGCATCGCCGACGGCCGTCCCGCTCCGCAAAGCGAAGGGACTGGCGCACGCGACCGTCGGGCCGGCGGAGAGATTCAGGAGCATCAGCAGCACGAACGCAGCGATCGTGCACCACCTCGCGGTCCACGCGTCGCCTGCCGAGCCCGCAACGCAAGCTGCCCCCGCACCGGTCACTTCGCGCGGCAACCACGCGGGCGTGGCAATCGAGGGGGGTGGCTGGTTGTTGAGGGGCATCCTGAATGGCTCTCCGAAAAGATGCCGGTAAAATCGGGTCGGGTTGCGGATGTTCCCGGGAGGGACGACGATCGGATATCCGCTATATTCAGGGATCCGCCACTTTTTGTGGTGAGCGCCCGTATAGCCACGCCGGCGACAACAAAAAGAAATACGATGAGACTCACAGCGTACGAGAAAGAAGTTCAGCGCGAAATCGAAACATGGGAGGCCGGTGAATCGTCGATCTTCGTCAAGGCGATCAACTGGGCGATGCAGCCGATGGACTGGGTCGTCAATCGGATGGTCTCGCCTGAGTTGGAAGACAAGGCTGACGACGCCATCAATCAATTCCTGTCGGTCCTGAATGATGCTTCCGGCTGGACCTTCGATCCGTCGGACGTGCTCGAAGACGCGCGGTCGCTGGGCCTCAAAGTTGACGAAGTTCGCGACCTCCGGGATCAGCCGCTGGAGAAACTTGACGAGATGGCGCGAAAGCGGCTCGACGATCACGCGATCCTCGCCGCGATCGAGGGCGGCGGTACCGGACTCGGCGGCATCGTATTGATCGCGGCGGACATCCCGCTGCTTCTTGGAATTAACCTCCGAATGATCCAGCAGATCGCGGCGAGCTACGGGTTCGTGCTGTCGGGTCCGGAGTTTCGGCCGCTGGTGCTTTCGGTATTCAACGTCGCGTCGAGCGGCAGCCGGCAGGCGCGGTCGGATTCCATCAGGGAGATCAGCGTTGCGGCTGCGGCATTTGCGAACGACCTGGATTACAAGGGGCGCGTGCGCGGATCGTTCCGCGAACAGAACCGGCACCTGCCGCGCGAGATAGCGAAGAACATCATCGGGAGGAAGTTGGCGCAGGCGATCCCGATCGCGGGTGCGGCGGTGGGCGCCGGGATCAACTACTGGTTCACGAGCGAAGCGACGAAAACGGCGTTCATGTTGTGCCGGGCGCTTTACCTGGAGCGGAAGGAGAGAGTGTGATTGGGAATGAAGGAATGAAGGAATGAAGGAATGAATGGGAGAATGGGGGAATGGGAGAATGGGAGAATTGGGGAATGGGACAAATGGGGGAATGGGACAAATGGGAGAATGGGACAAATGGGAGAAATGGGAGAAAAGGGGAGTGGATTAGTCTCATCCCAAGTCGCTTCGGTCTTTTGGCGGTATATTTTGTCGGGAGTTCGATTCGATCGACTGCTCATGACCGGCAGCGTTCGACGGAATGAGGTTCTGACAACTGACAACTCACAACTGTCATCTCATCAGAGCTTCCCTTTGATAATCCGCACAACCTTTCACCGATGTCCCTCGTCGCAATCGTCGGCCGGCCCAACGTCGGCAAATCAACGCTGTTCAACCGGCTGACCGAGTCTCCGCAGGCGATCGTTCACGATGAGCCGGGCGTGACGCGTGACCGCGTATACGGTGAATCGACGTGGAACGGGCGATTCTTCGACGTCGTCGACACGGGCGGCTTTGTTGCCGAGTCGTCTGACCACTACGAAGCCGCCATCCGCGAACAGGTCCAGATCGCAATACAGGAGTCGGACGCGATTCTCTTCGTCGTCGACACCCGAACGGGCCCGACGGACCTTGACGAATCGGTCGCACACGTGCTGCGGATGTCGTCGAAACCTGTCTTCGTCGTCGCCAACAAGTCGGACAACGAGAAGCTCTCCTGGGACACCAGCGTGTTCTATCAGTTCGGTCTGGGCGAAGTATATCCGATATCCTCCATCAACGGCACGGGCACGGGCGAACTGCTGGACGATCTCGTCGCATCGCTCCCGGAGGCGCCGGAGCCCGAGGAAGACACGCGGGACCGTATCGCGTTTATCGGACGTCCGAACGTCGGCAAGTCCTCGATGACGAACGCGATCATCGGATCCGACCGGTCGATCGTGCATGACGAAAGCGGTACAACACGCGACGCCATCGACTCCGAGATCAAATACGAGGGCAGGGAAATCGTCCTCGTTGACACGGCCGGACTTCGTCGCAAGACACGTGTCCGCGAGAACGTTGAGTTCTATTCAACGATCCGGACCGAACGAGCGATACGCGAATGTGATGTCGCCGTCCTCTTGATCGATGCGGAGCGCGGACTCGAAAGTCAGGACATCAAGGTGCTGAGGCAGGCGGCGGATCTTAAGAAGGGACTTGTTATCGCGGTCAACAAGTGGGACCTGGTCGAGAAAGAGACGAACACGGCCCGAGATGTTGCCCGAGCGATCAAGGAGCGCCTGCAGACGCTCGATTACATTCCGATCATTTTCGTCTCAGCTCTGACGAAGCAGCGTGTGCACAAGGTGCTCGAGACGGCAGTCGCAGTTGCCGATCGGCGCAAGCAGAAGATCGCGACGAGCAAGCTGAACGAGGTGATGCTCGCGGCAATCGAGCGGCGATACCCACCGACGCACCGCAATCGGCATGTCAAGATCAAGTACGTGACGCAGGCGAACATCAAGCCGCCGGTGATCGCATTCTTTTGCAACTACCCGGACGGCATCAAGACCAACTACCAGCGCTACCTCGAGAACCAGCTCCGCTCGGCTTTCGGCTGGGAAGGGGTGCCGCTGACGCTGTCGTTCCGGAAAAAGTAGGGTCGCGCGATCGAAGATCGCGCTTCAGACTGAAGGAATGATGGACTGAAGGAATGAAGGACTGCAGGAATAAAGGAATGATGGAGTGAAGGATTCAGGTAGCGTGGCTGGTGTATTTTTATCCTTAAGGTCCTCCACTCAGCCATGCCGTCTTTCATTCGCTCATTCTTTCATTCCCCTATTCCGTCTTTCTTATCTTCCTATTTTCCTCGTTTCCGTGCGATCTTTGATCGCGCGATAAACCAATTCTGACCGCGAATGCCCGGCAAGATCCAGAATACCGGTACTCCGAACGAGCGCACCCTGAATTTCTGGGAGCGGCTCTACCTGCCCGAAATTTTCAAGGGCCTCGGCTACTCCTTCCGCAAGGTCGTGAAGGAGCCGATGTACACCTTTCAGTATCCTGAGGAGCAGTGGTACCCGCCGGATGGGTACCGGGGCCGCCCCGTGCTCGTCGAAGAGGATGGGAAACCTCGCTGTGTCTCCTGCAACCTCTGTGCGAAGGCCTGTCCTCCGATGGCGATCTCGATGGAGACGCACGAGATCGACAGCGTCAAGGAGCGGGAACCGAAGTGGTTCGAGATCAACATGCTCCGCTGCATCTACTGCGGTTTCTGCGAGGAGGTTTGTCCGGAGGAAGCCATTGTGATGTCGAAGGAGTACGACATGACCTTCCAGGCGCGGACGGAGGCGATTTTCGGTCTTGAACGTCTCCTCGTTCCGGAGGAGCGACTGAAGGATCGGCTCGACTACCTGAAGCGCGCACGGAATCCGCAGTTCGGTCAGAACTGGGACTTCAAGCGCTCAAACAATATTCACAGCCTGCGGGATCGGGCGTTTGTGAAGTGGCTCCGCGAAGGCGGTGCGGAAGAGGTTGAGTCGGCAGCAACCGAATCGGCGCATGCCTGATTCCGGTCACGCCAATATCGACGAACTCCGGACGCGTTGCGACGAACTCCTCGATCAGATGGAGTACACCGCGGATGAGGTAAGCGTATTGCGGAAGGTTATCGACCGTGTACCGGACCAGCTTCTTTCGGCCGCCTCACCGGAAACGGGCCAGTCAATCAAGTCGATCCTGGGTCACATCACCGTCCGGGACGTCGACATGCTGAACGCCCTCACGACGGCCGAGGCGGGCACCGAATCCGAAACTGACTGGGACGGCGTACCCATCGACGATCTGCTTGTCCGGCTTCATGACAGACGCCAGACAATTGTCCGGGAGCTTCGACAGCTCAGCGACAGGGCCGATCCGTCGACGCTCGCCGCACTGGACGATCGGCTGAAGCGAATTGTCGCGCAGGACGTCGAGGCTTTTCGAGAGGTTGCCTCGCTGTTACATTATGGGGGAATCGGCACCCTGTAATCCCGGAAGAGGTCGCAATTAGAAAAATCTGTTGCGATTGCCGATGAATTGAGCACGATTCGCGCACGACTTGGTCATACCGCGCGTCGTGGTTTATCCCAGGGGCGGACGAGCTTCCGTCCTTTCGACAGTAGAAGCTGCAGTTGGCGAAGACGACACGAAAGGGAAGCAGGGCATCCGGCAGTCCGTTCAAGAAGACGGCCGACGCGTTTCGCCGCGGCGAATTTGCACCCGTCTATTTCGTTTATGGAACGGAGTCGTTCCTCGCCGACGAATTGCAGCGGATCTTGATCGCCACCGCCCTTCAGCCGCACGAAAAGGACTTCAACCTGGACATCGTCTACGGTGCGGACGTCGACGCGGGCCAGGTGCTCGCCTTGTGTTCGTCTTACCCGGTCATGGCCATGCGGCGCGTGGTGATAGTCCGCGATTTCGAAAAGGTCAAACAAGCGCAGCAGCTTGTTGCGTTCGCGGAGAAGCCGAACCCGTCGGCCGTCGTGATGTTCGTCTGCCGGGGAAGGCCGAGCATGAACACCAACCCGTATCGGGCGATGAAGAAGGCGGCGGCAGACGTCGAGCTGAAGTCGCTGTACGACAACGAGATTCCGGCCTGGATCGCGGAGCGGGCGCGGGAGGAGGGAATGCAGATCGAGGGCCGCGCGTCACAGATGTTGGCGGATTATGTCGGCACCGACCTGCAGTCCATTGTCGGGGAACTGGACAAGCTGTCCACATTTGTCGGCGACAGGAAGGAGATAACGGTCGACGACGTGATCAAGGGGAGCGGGCAGACTCGGGAGATCAATGTGTTTGAGTTGCAGAAGGCCGTAGGGACGGGGGATTACCCGAATGCGGCCTTTATCGCGGAACAGTTGTTGCAACAAGCATCCAATGCGCAGGGTGAGGCGATTCGAGCGATTTCGATTCTGACCTCGTACTTCGTCAAACTCCGTCTACTGACGAATTGTCAGTCAAAAGGAGTGCCCCGCGCTGCGATGGCAGAAAGAATCGGAGTAAACCCGTACTTTATGCAAGATTACCTGGGTAGTCTGCGTTATTACGGTAGCCGCTCGATTGAGAACGCACTAAGCGCTCTTTTGGCGGCGGATTTCGAGCTGAAGGGTGGTACGATGCTGGATTCGAACCTGATCGTCAGCCTGATGTTGCGAAGAATTATTCCGGCGGAGATTACCGTTTAGGGCGCTTTGCCGGGTCAAAAGATTAGTTTATTCACGGAAAAGCGTAACAAAACGACGTAAAGCTATACTTAAGTTTAGTGTTGGCAGCGGCAGAACGACGGGAAGGGTTGGTGAAACCTATATCCGTTATTGTCAAGACAATGCGTAGTCGCGAGCCAACAACCGTGGCAGTCCCCCCGATTCCCAACTGTTACGGCACGACGTTAGCGGGAAGAGAAACGAAGACGAGACAACGAACTCTTTACAGAAAGAGGTCAGGACGAAACGACAACAAACCAGCACTGGATGAACCCAACGCTACGGCTTGCACTGTCAACATTCCTGCGAAGGCACTTATATGACCAAAACGCTTGAGCGTAAAAAGATTATCACCAAGGCATCGCTGGTACGAGGTACGACCAAGTCGCGTCATCCCAATAGCCGCTATTACGATCAGCTCTTGCAGATGAGTGACGAAGACCTGATGTCACAGTTCCAGGCGGGAACTGTGGAGGCCTTCGATATTCTGGTAAGCCGCTACAAGGATCCGCTGACGAACTACATCTACCGGTTCCTCGGCGACATGAAGGAGTGTGAAGACCTGCTCCAGGAGACGTTCCTCCGTGTGTACCGCAACCGGCATTCGTATCGTCGAATTGCCAAGTATTCGACGTGGCTGTATACCATCGCCGGCAACCTCGCCCGATCGGAATACCGTAAGCGCAAGCGCCGCAGACTCTATTCGCTGCAGTCCGTTAATCGCGACGACGAAGAATACGAGGTCGAAATCCCCGACGAAACATTCTCTCCGGACAAGCATACGGAAAGTACGATTCAAGACTTCTTCATTCAGGAGGCCCTCAGCCAGATTCCAGAGGAGTTCCGTGAAGTCGTTGTACTGCGCGATGTACAGCAGCTTGCCTATGAGGAGATCGCCGAGATAACCGGTCTCCCGATGGGCACGGTCAAGAGCCGCATCAACCGCGGACGCACGAAGCTGCAGTCCTTACTCAAGGATGTCTACACGCCGGTCGAAGACTGAGCGCTCCAAATCCGGAACTGTTGAAGAGGGTCAGTATTGAAAATGCTGACCCTTTTCTTTGCAGTGAGCTGAAGGCCGCGAGCTGAAAGCGTATGGTAGACGGTTACGACTCGTCCGATGCAACTCCGGGTATTCCACCCGAGCTGGACGACTTTATCTGCGACTACGTTGATGGCAGCATGGACCCCGTTGTCCGTGCTGCGTTTGAGGAATTCCTCGAAGCCAATCCGCGCGTTCGCGCACACGTCGACGAGGTCGCCGAAACCGCAGCCCTCCTCCGTTGTCACGGCCGCTGTTTGTGTGCGCCGGATGGATTCGACAACCGACTTCGACACGCCGTCGAGAACGAATCGTTTGCACGTTCCGGCTTCGGCCTGGAAGCGCTTAACAAGCTCGGCGGTCTCGTCATCTCCGGCAGTACCATCGCGGTTGTCTGCCTCGCCGTCGCCGTCTTCGCCTTCGAGAATCCGAACCCGTCCAGTCGCACCGCAGACACCGTGTTGATGGAGATGTTCGGCGAAGAAGCGCAGGCCCTGGACAACGGATTCGCATCGCGTACGTTCGTGGAACGCGCGCCCGACCGGGTTGCTCTTGAACGCGTCCACCATACGCCATATACTCCTGCCTACATGCGGCAGGTGGTGCTCGAGCAGGCTCCGATCCCGGTCTTTCAGTCCGTGCAGAGCTCGCCGATCATGGTCATCTACCCGTGACTTCCGCGTTTTAGGAAGGGCCCTTAGCTCAGGGGTTCAGAGCGCTCGCCTCACACGCGAGAGGTCATTGGTTCAAATCCAATAGGGCCCACCACCCCACCACCTTGATGCCCCGGACTATCTATTTCACGGCCTCGAGTCTCGACGGCTTCATCGCCGACGCGAATAACAACCTCGACTGGCTGCTGCAGTTCGAGGGTGATGATGAGGGCGCTTACGACGGACTGATCGAGAACACAGGCGCTGTCGTGATGGGATCCACGACGTACGAATGGCTCCTTGACAATCACATCCATCCCGACTCCGACTCACCCAACCCGTGGCCGTACGAACAACCGACCTGGGTATTCACGTCGCGAAAGTTGAACGGAATTCCGGGGGCGGATATTCGCTTTGCCGGCGGTGACGTTCGTCCCGTCTACGACAAGATTCTACAGGTCGTCGGTGACAAGAATATCTGGATGGTTGGTGGCGGGGAACTGGCCGGCGCGTTTCATGACGAGGGGTTGCTCGACGAGCTGATCATCAGCGTTGCGCCCGTCACGCTCGGCGGCGGCGCGCCCCTTCTCCCGCGGAGGATTGCGGGCCCGCATCTGAAGCTCATCTCTGCCAAGTCGTGGGGCGAAGGTTTCGTTACGATCCACTACGAAGTCCCGAAACCTAAAGCAGGCCGTCCCGAATCCCGTGCCACATGAACTTGATGAGCTTGGTGCCTTCGGGCCGCTCGTGATGCACGTCGGCCGTCCGAGGTGGTTCTGAGCCATCGGCTGGATTGTTGCGTTGCAGCTTGATGTCGTCCGCGATGAATGTCGCGATGCGATGCTTCAG
>JAGQWL010000199.1 GCA_020437385.1 Bacteroidota bacterium | reverse complement strand
ATTGTAGCCGGATCGACGTCCGCGCGCAGCGGGGAAGTTCGCGTCTTCGATGTCATCGGCAGATTTGTACGTCTAGCCGAGGTCGAGGATTGTGACGAGCGGAGCTGCCGGTTCAGGGTTGACGGTTTTGGATTGCCGCCAGGAGTTTACTTTGCCCGATTGCAGTCCGGGTCCACCGTTCGCACGGTTCCCGTGATTCGACATTGACAGAGCGGAGCCGCTTCTGACGGAGCCAATGGATTTTCGTTGATCGCGCAGCTGACTCTGTCGAAGTTGTAGCCGCACGGGTGCCGCATCCGGGCGGCTGGTCAATCAGTTCGCGAGTCGTTTGGCGACCAAGACGGTGATATCATCTGCCTGTTCGGCGTCTCCGGCATGACGATCGACAAGCTCGGTGAGACTGTCGACGATCTCTTGTGCCGACAGGCTGTGATTCATTCGGGCCGTTTCGATGGGGGCATCATCCCCAAGCAGCTCGCGGTCTGCGTTCATCGCTTCGGGGACTCCGTCGGAGTAAAGCACGACGCTGTCACCGGGTTCGAGCTGGTTTGCAACACTCGTGTACACTCTGTTCCGGATCGCACCAAGAACGAGATCACTTTCCAGGATCTGCTCAACGGTTCCATCCGCGCGAAGCAGGATGGGCTTGCAGTGGCCCGCGTTGCAGATCCTCAGATCGCCGTCCGGCAGTATGCGGGCCATCGCGAGTGTGACAAACGTACTGCGCGGAGTGTGCGCACAGAGGTAGCTATTCGCGATCGACGCACATTCTTCGATGGTACGCCCGGCTTCGGCGTGGCTGTGGAGCACCGCCTGCGCGTTTGCCATGGTGAGTGACGCCGGCAATCCCTTTCCGGAAACATCGCCGACCCAGATGTAGACACTGTCGTTCGCAACGACCGAGTTGTAGAAATCGCCGCCAACTCGCAGGGCTGGTCGACTCAAGCCTGCCACATCGAAGCCCGGAAAGGTCGGCGAGGTTGCGGGCAATAGACCGATCTGGATGTTTCTCGCCACCTCCATTTGTTGGCGCAGCTCGGTGAGGTCCTGCTCCTCCTTGTACAGCCGTGCGTTCTCCAGAACTTGTGCAGACTGCGACGCCAGAATGGAGAGAAGTCTGGTGTCGTGTTCATCGAAGCCGCCGTCTGCATGTTTGTTGTAGAGCGTCAGGATTCCGATGGTTCGGCCGTGAAGCAGGAGGGGGACACAGCACAGCGATTTGATCCGATCGTCGAAGTTGGTTCCGCGGAAGCGCGGGTCCTCGCCGGGGGAATTCACAACCAGGGGTTGCCGATGGATCAGCATCCATCCGAGTATGTTGTCGTCAGGTCTGAGGGCGCCGTATTCGTGGGAGTTCGAGACCGAGCGGACAAGCGTCTCGGAGGCGTTGACTTCGGTGTCGTCGATAAGTGTGACGACGCCCTGCTCGCAATGCACGGTGGACACGGCCCGGCTGACCATGCGGCGCATGATCTGGTCGGGGTCCCGCTCGCCGCCGATCGCCGCGGCAAGCTCGTTCAGGACGGAAAGTTCGCTGACGGCACGCCTGAGCTGCCGATTTTCGCTTTCAAGCCGCGAAGATGGGTCCATTCAGTTGTCTTTTTCCTGGCATTTACTGCGAACGACAAGATACTGTTACATCCCAACCATTCAACGAGACGGATCTGCTGGGCGCCTTTTGGCGTTGACCCGAACGCCCCGTGGTTTTTATGTTGGCGCCCCCGAATCCAATCAGACATTCCAGTAAAATGAAACGGTTTTGCATTCTCGCGTGCGGACTTCTTTTCGCTGCTGTCGGATCGTCGGCAACCGCGCAGACGGCGGCGGACCAGACCTTTTCTTTTGTCCGAATCGTGGCGGACGCCAAGGGCGGCTCCGCGTTCATTGATGATGAAATGCGGATGTTTGAAATGTCGCAGGGTCCGAACATCCCGCCGACCGCTGCAACGGGACCAATTCGGAGTCGTGCGATGACGATCCTGTGTCCGCCCGCCGGTGGTGAAGCCGGCTGGCACGCGGCGCCGCGACAGCTCATCAATATCGTGTTGAGTGGAAAGGTTGAAGTGGAGGTTACGAGCGGGGAGAAGCGCGAATTCGGCCCGGGTGACGTGATCCAGCTTGAGGACACGACCGGCAAGGGTCATGTGACCCGTGTCTTGAGTGACGAAGGCGCGTGTTTCGCCAGCGTTACGGACGCGAGATAATCGTGTACAACGACATCCACGATCGCACGCCCTCCATCTACGAGGCACACGCGGCCGGATTCGATCGACATCGGCACCGCGTCATGATCGAGAAGAACTGGCTCGACCGATTTGTCGCGAAGCTGCCCGAGGATCCGGACGTCCTCGATCTCGGGTGTGGCGCGGGTGAACCGGTCGCCGAGTACCTGCTGAAGTCCGGCTGTTCGCTCACCGGTGCGGACATATCGCGCGCGATGATTGAGATCTCATCCGGGCGCTTTCCGGAATCAGAATGGATCGTGATGGATATGCGACAATGGACGATTGATCGCTCGTTCGATGGTGTTGTCGCGTGGGACAGTTTTTTCCACCTGAATCGAGACGAACAACGCGCCGTCCTGCCGGTTATGGCAGATCACGTTCGTCCGGGCGGCGCCCTTCTGGTGACAGTCGGGCACGAGGATGGCGAGGTGCTCGGCACGGTTGAAGGAAACGACGTCTACCACGCGAGCCTGAGTGCCGATGAGTACCGGCGGATCCTCCGCGAATGCGGCTTTCGCCGGATCGAGATGGTGCTCGAGGACGAGGCGTGCGACTTCCACTCGGTCGTGCTTGCGAGCGAGCTGCAGTGAAACGCGGGCGGGCGTCTCAACACTGATCGGAATGTTCGCCTCGACAGCGGACACACGTTGCGGGCTCTGTTCTGTTGCTCCCAACGAACAGCACCTAACGCAGGATAGTGAGCGGCCGGGATCGGAGTCCCTTTGAAGACCTCACCGTGACGAGGTACAAACCCGAAGGAAGGTCGGCCGTAGTGAGGCGAAATTCGTGGCGTCCCGATGCAAACGTGCCGTCAGCGAGTATCCTGACATGCCTGCCGAGCGTGTCGTAGAGATCCAGACGGAGTCGGTCTGACGCCGGGGTTTCGACAACAATCGTCGCCGGAGTAGAGGCAGGGTTGGGGTAGACCTCGAGCAACATATCCGGTGAAGCTTCAGGTGCCGATTCCGTCGCAACCATTGTCGGTGCCGCAACTGTAAGGAACGTCAAGCCTTCGGCGCCGGCACTTCCCGCGGCTCGGATGTAGTACGTCGTTCCCGCAACTGCGTCGAACTCGGCATAGGACTGTTCGATTGTCGGGTGATCGCCGTTGTCGTAGTCGTCGCTGCAGGCGACCTCGGTGAGTGGATGCTGTGTCCCGGTCCACACGCTGATTGCCGTGTTGAGCGGCGAATCGAACGTTTCCACGGCAACCCTGCCGCTGGTAGACGGGGTGTAGGAGAACCACATGGAATTCGCGGCTGATCCGCACGACGGCTCCACTTCAGCTGCTTCTGAGGTAGCGCCGTTGTTAAGAAAAACACGCGAGGTTCCGAGGTCGGTCGACAGCGGCCGAGCCTCGGACAGATCGTCGCCGATGGGCCTCCCGGTAAAAAACGAATACCAGCTCGACCACTCGCCCCGTCCGAAAGTGTTGTTCGCGGCCACACGCCAGAAGTAGCGTGTACGATCCTTAAGCTCATCGAGGACGATGTTCGGATCGGCGAGTTCGCCAAACGACTGAACAACGTTCGAGAAGAGGGTGTCCGTGGCCACCTCGAGTTCGTAGGATGTCGCCGGTGCAACCGTCGCCCATTTCAGTTCCGGCGTCAGCGACGCTCCGGCCGCTCCGGAGAGCCCGTCCCAGATTATGGGAGCGTCAGGCGGTCCGACTTCGAGTGAGTCCGAATAAGCGACGCGCGCGCCTGCCGAGTGGGCGAACTTCAGTGGTGTCGAAAGCTCAAGCGCTGATCCATTGATGGAAACGATCTGGACCGACTCCTGCGTTTCCAGTCCCGGGTCCAGCACGAGAACGTGGCCGACCGCGAACGTCGAATCGTCTGCCATTGTCTTGCCGGATGCAGCCTGGGTGTTCTTGCCGGATGCCGACACATTGATCTCGGAGTCCGACGGATTCGATGGCGTCGACGTGACCGTCTCGACGTTCTCCTGCGTCAGGAAGATGCTCTTGTTGTAGTTCTTCGTGATCAGCTTTTTTACGTCGACCTTGGGCGACAAATCCGGTGTGCTCGTCAAGTCGAAGTAGAGCGCATTGACCTGGGTCCCGTCCTTCGTGCGGTGCGATTCCTCGAACAGATCGAGTTTCAGCGTCGGTGTGAAGCCGTTTCCGTTCAGGACATATTGTTTGGCGATGGCCCGGTTGGCATCAAGAATCGTGTCCATGAACTCGCTCGAATGACTCAGGAAAGGAAACGACGTGGTGAGCGTTGTTTCGCCGGTTCCCGTCAGCGACAGATCGAACTGCCCCTGGAACCAGTACAGCCCGATTACCCCCGTGGCCTTGCCAAACAGGTCGATCAGTTTGAGCTTGTCCGCTCGCGACTTGATCTCATCGTCCAGCGCGAACTCCTCGTCGTAGATGTACTTCTTCAGGGATTCGCTGCACGTCCACTCGATTGATTTGTTGACGGCGGTCTTGAACCCCCACGGTATCTTGATGGAAGCGAGTTTCGCATCCGTCTCGACGGCCCATGACGTGGCCTTCTTGCACCAGCCGTTGAGGTCGGGAAGCGTCGCCAGAAACTGCAGCGCCGCGGTCATGCTGACCGCCGTCATATCACCCGACGATGGCGTCGCGGTCTGTTTGCCGGCCTCGACGCGCGTCGGCTTGATGGTCAGCTCGGACTCCGACTCCGTCTCGGTGTATCCTTCCTTTGTCGCGGTTGCCTTGATGGCAGCGGTTATGTCCGCCTTCACGCCCGGAACCCAGAAGCGTGCCGTCTGCTTGCCTTCAGCATTGGTGGGCGGAAGCTCGAGTTCGTCCTTGCACGTTGACTCGTAGCAGAAGACGCCGCCGCCCTGATCCGGCGTGACAATCGATTTGTTCATCGGGTCGGGGTCCGTCAGCTTCCGGGTCAGTTTGATGACGGCGCCCTCTACAGGCTCACCTTCCGGGCCGGTGATGGTGACTTCGAGGTCGACGCATCCGGAATTACACTCCGGTTCGAAAGAAAAGGGGGGAACCAGGTGGTAGTAAACGCCCTTTGGATAGATGTCGCTTGTCCACTTCGAGAGACCGGCACCGACGCTGGTAGTCGAGGCCTTCAGGCGCGTCGCCACGAACTCGACGGACATCGCCTTGTTTTCAATTCTGGCAACGTTGTGACACGATTCGGACTCGCACTTGTCCCGGACCTTTGCCGGGTTGCCGTCTTCGTCTTCCCCCTTGACGTCGGCGAGCGTCAGTTCCCAATCGACGGTGACCGCCTTCCACTTCCCGTTAACGTTTGCTTCGGCACTCTTTTCAATCTTGAAGAACTGGTACAGGAAGACGGTTTCGCCCGGTTCGATGGTCTCGTACGTTGTATCTGCCACTGATCGCGTCGGCGAACCTTCGGCGTCATTCTTGGAGAACAGCGCGGCTATCGTGGAATCGGGAAAACTCGGTAAGCGAAGGATCGAGCGCGATGCGGATACGTTGTGAGCCGTCCCTGTGCCGATGTTCTTTATCATTCCTACGAGTCCAAGGGTATCACCGGGGGCCGCCTTTTCATCAGCATCAACGGAAAAAAGCAGTACGACGCTGCTGACCTCGATCGAATAGCTGACTTCATCTGTCTCGTCGTCATCGTCCGTAACCGTGAGCGTCACCTCGTACGTGCCGGCCTCCGCGTAAGAGTGAACCGGAGTCGGGCCTGTTCCTGTTTCACCGTCACCGAAATTCCATTCGTAGGTCACGACCGGTACCTTGCCGTCTGCCTCTACTTCGCGCGAACGCGGGAACGCGCCGTCGAAGGCGACGTCAAGATTCTCTTTCTGATCCCAAACGAAGTCGCCGACAACGGTGCCGGCAGGGACCTCGTAAACGGCGTACCAATCAGTTACCCGAAACGGTCTCCCGTTCAAGGGTCGGGTGGCGCCTCCAAGCCAGCTTCGGGCCCCGGCAAGGTGGTTGCCGCAGTGGGTGTATCCAATCGGGCTGGAGCTCGCACCGCCCAGCTGCGGGTTGTGTCCTAGATGCCCTTCAGGAACCGTAATCCCAAGTGAGGGGCTATTTGTCGCCTCGCCGTAGCCGCCCGGAACGTACATGCCGTCCGTCGCCACGAGACTGTAGCTGTTGTATCCGGTTTCGCGGTTCAGCACGCGCTCGGCTACATTCGGCCACGTCACGTACACACCTGCACCGCAATTGTAGAAGTCTCCAGATGCTGACTGCCAATAGAATATTTTCTTGTCTACCTCAACCGAATCCGTCACCATTTGGGCGGACGCGGACAGCGAAACAAAGGGGGCAACAATCGCAAGTGTCAGAATCCGGGCCCGCGTCACGGACCGGCTCGCCATGGACTCGAGGGACATCAGGGTTCGTCGGTAGGTTTGAAACACATTGAAACGCCGCGCTATCACGCGGGCGTCAATGTTACTAACGCACGATTCACCCGGGACGGGTCACTGGTTGGCCAGCTGGTCCACGATCTTTGCGATGCGGCGCTCTCGGGTCGCCTCCTGCTTCGCACTTTCAACAAGTCGCACCGCCTCCTTTCGATTGGTGTACGACAGTGCGTCAAATTGCTTGCGGACCTTTCCGGCGGTGAGCGCCTTCGCCAAGTCCTTGGGCACCTCAACTTCCCGCGGCTTGTCGTCGAGCGCAAGTGTTACTTTGACGGCCTTCTGATTCTTGATGCCTGCCGGCTCACGATGCTCCTTCGCGATTCCAAGCAGAAACCTCCCGCCCATGCTGGCAATCGTGTAGCTGTACGAATAGCCCGTCTTTTCGAAGCGGATGGTGACGCGCGGACGTTTGCCGCTGCCCAGCCTTTCGACTATTTCAGGCGGGACCTCGATGCCCATCGTGTCCTTGTCGTTTCCGCGAATGAGTTCGGCTGTGAAGGTTTCGGCCATGGCCCCGGATTCTGAATGGTTTGTGGTTGTCGGAGACATCAACTGCATCTGCAACGGAAAATCTACCGATCTTTTGTCATAATCGACATGGAATGATGGTGCTGAGAGTCTGCACGGTCGCCGACTGGCCGCAGGT
>JAGQWL010000198.1 GCA_020437385.1 Bacteroidota bacterium | reverse complement strand
TTGCCTTCGTAGCGTTCATCGCGGGAGACGAGAGCGGCGTAATATTCCTCGAACTGTTCGGGCGTCGTGCCGACGACTTGCAGTTGGCGCATCGTGATTTCAGATCTTTGAGTGACAGCTTTCGGCGTGTCATCAAGGTAGGCTCGCAAGTCCCCGGGTGCCGACGAAAATCGGGCACCGAATTCGCCCCCCCCCAGCCGAAGTTATCCGAGGCGGCCGATCAGGCTATTCCGTTGGGTAGCGCGTAAAAGTCATCGCGCCCTCGTCGCTCAGCAGCGGCGCCAGCGCCGCGTCCGTCAGAACATCGACAAGATCGTACGCGACGCCGTCGATTGTGACGACGTTACCAACGAGCCGGATACCATGGCTGTAGTCAACCCACTGATCCGTATGGCCCGTGTACAGCGGCTGGATGGCATTGCCGTTGAGCTGATGCCATCCGTAAATGGCAACCTTTCCCGCCTGAGTAGTGAGCCGGTTGCTCAGCACAACGTCCTTCTTCTGCCCGGCGACGATCTGCGTCACGTTGACGCCGCGATCCTTTTTCTGCTCCTGCACCGTGTTGTTGTGTTCAACAAAGACCGGGACGGTTGTCATCGCATCGCTCGGAGGAATCGGCTGTGGAGCCAACTTGACATCGGCCGCGTTCCAGATGTCGTCCACCATGCGCCGCGTCGGCAGTGAGGCGTTGTAGTGGTCCGCGACACGCTGCGCCATCTGCGGTGAAAGCGGAACGAGGAACGGATCGTCGTCCGTGCCTACCGTGAAGTAGTCAACCGCGGCCGAAAACGTCACCGTGTGTTCAACACCATTAACGGTCCTCGTGACCGAGACGGGCTGGAAGTCATCCATCCACGAGGGCGTGTGACCGGAGGTAAGTTCGTGGTAGATAACACTTTCACGTGCGGCCAGGTCCAGAGAGCGGATCTTTGCCGATATCTCACTGCCCGGCACCGCGTCATCCTGATTCGTGACGCCGCCCTGCGACGAACATCCGCATACCGAACCTCCGCATACGATCAGTACACAGACCAATGGTGCCGTTAGCCTTCCCAAACTCATAATAGTCATCACTTGCTCCTGCCCGCGGTCGCGTTGTCTTTGACACGCAAGTTAAGAACCAGGCGATGGTGATTCGCCGGCGCTCGGCTCGGCCATGTGCAGGATCGGAAACGGTCGTCCGCCGGAGTCGCGTTCGGACCGACCAATGACCCGGAATCCCTGCGACTCGTAGAATGCGAGTGCCGACGGATTCTGCTCGTTAACGTCCACGACGAGCGGTCCCTTCAACCGCCTCGCATGCTCGACGAGCAGTTTGCCGCCGCCTTTGCCCGTATGGTCGGGATGTATAAACAGTGCCTCCAGGTTATTGCCGGCCAGTCCGGCGAAACCGACGGGTTGGTCATCCGCACAGAGAACCCAGATCTCGAGGGCTGGAAGTGCCTCGTCTCTTACGACGGGTGTCAGACTCTGGATGTCGCTTTCGGTCAGGAACGTGTGCGTTGCTCGCACGGACGCGAGCCAGACGAGCAGAAGCGCGTTGTGATCGGCTGTGGTTCCTTGACGGATGGTCATCTGAATACGCGGTATCTCTAGTCACCGAGGAGAAGTTCGAACGAGTCGCGGAAGAGACGTTCCGCATCCAGATGACAACACAGGTGCGATTGCTGGCAAGAAGGTCGCCACTGTCGCGTCGTAATTCACGGCTTCGTCACAAAGTTAACGGCAGAAACCAAACTTGCTCCTTATGGTTTCTTCCGGGAGCAGCCGTCCGAAAGTACACGTTGGACGCGGCGTCTTCCCCCGAAATTCCCAACACTCCCCGAGGTATACCCATGAATAGTTTACGACAGACAATCGCATTCGCGTTTGCGGCCGTATTCCTTTTGTTCGCCGGCGTGGCGCAGGCGCAGCAGCATCAACACGACCACGGTGACGCGTCGCAGAAGGTGACCGACGGCGGAATTTCCGTCGACGGCTGGATGGGCCAGATCGACGCAAAAGAAGCCGCCGGCGGCGCCACGCTGAACGACGCCAAACTGGCAATGCATGGCGACATGATGCACGTGACGACAGGGCCGGCAGTGGCCTACTGGAATCCAAAGAACACCGCGAAGGGCAGCTACACGGTAAGCGCGACGTTCTCCGAGCCGGAGTACATGAACCTGAATAACCATCCGCATCCGTACGGGATCTTCATCGGCGGAAACGACATGGGAACGGAGAAGCAGTCGTATCTCTACTGCGCAGCGTATGGCAACGGTAGCTTCATCATCCGCGGTTTTGGTCCGGAGCCGTTCCAGATGAACGGCCGTCGTGCCGAAACGAATGACGCAGTGAACAAGGCAGCGGACAAGGGCAAGCCGGTCACCCAGGACATCGCAGTGTCGGTCACCAAGGACAAGGTGGAATGCAGCATCAACGGCACGGTGGTTGGCAGCTACAACAAGGCGGACGTGATGGGAGAAGGCAAGCTGAAGAGCACGGACGGCGTTTTTGGTGTCCGTTTTGGGCACAATACGGAGGGTACCGTCGCTGGCCTCAAGGCGGTTGAGAAGATGTAGGGGTGGGTGCCGCTTCGGCTGTGCCGACTTAACATATCCGTAACATTGCGCTAACGTACGTCTTACACACGCGG
>JAGQWL010000197.1 GCA_020437385.1 Bacteroidota bacterium | reverse complement strand
ATGAACGAGTTCTCGGGCGACGTCGACGGCGAGGAAACCAGCTTGCCGTCATCCGGATACTCGACCAGCCAATCCACATAAAACAGGGCAAGGTCGTGCAACACCGGATACGCTCGCTCGCGGAGGAACGCCTCGTCGTTCGTGTACAAGTAGTGCTCCCACAGATGCCGGCCGAGCCACGCGCCGCCCCCCGTCCACGCTCCCCAGTACGGCTGCGCCGCGCGCATCCATGCCGGCGCCCACAGATCCGTCGCATGATGCGCCATCGTGCCACGCATGTTGTATTGCTCGGATGCGGTCGCCCGGCCTCTCTCGAGCAGACGCTCAGTGAAGTCAAACAGCGGATCCGTCAGCTCGCTCAGGTTCGTCACCTCCGCCGGCCAGTAGTTCATCTGCAGGTTGATGTTCAGATGGTAGTCCGCGTTCCAGGGCGCCTCGATGTATTCGTTCCACAACCCCTGCAGGTTCGCGGGATTTGTCCCCGGCCGCGACGACGCGATCAACAGGTACCGCCCCATCTGAAACTGCTCGCGGATCCACCCGAGGTCGCGCACGCCGGACTTGATCCGCGCGAGGCGATCGGACATCGTGAGCAGATCGGTCTGGATGGAGTCGGCGCGAGACGGGTCTTCGAGGTCGAACTTGACACGGTTGAACAGCGACTGGTAGTCCGCAACGTGCCGGGCAAGCTGCGATGAGAATGTTTGCCGATGAAGCCTGTCGAGGTCGCGCTTGTTTCGATCCGCAAAATTATCCCCGTAAAAAGACGTCGCACCGACGATGTGCAACCGCACGCGTTTCGCCCCTGCGATCGTCAACGTCGAGTCACCGTCCGCCGCGACCGAGCCACCGGTATTGATTACCTCCACGCGCGTCTGAAATCGAACGCCCGCGGCGATATCGAGCGGATCGTTGAAATGTCGTCCGCCGTGCTGCGTGACCATGCCGTCCATCTGCAGCGTGTTGACCGAGATGACGGATGTCGTCGCCGTCGCGTGGCCGTGGTCGTCCGGCCGCGTAAGCGACAGGGAGAAGTTGAGTCCGCCGGGGGCAGTCGTCCGAAGTTCAACGATGATCGCGTCGTCCGGGTAACTGGCGAAGGCGCGTTGGGTGACGACGCCGTCGGACGTTCCGTAGCGCACCGACACGAGTGCAGAGTCGAGGTCGAGCGTGCGTTCGTAGTCGCCGGTTGGTTCGTGATCGAAGTTGATGAACAGATCACCCATCGTCTGATGCGAACGGACGATCGACTTGTGCGAGAAGTACGCGATCCAGAGAGAATCCGCTTCGTGGTAGTTGCCCTCGCGGATGAGCCGACGAACGTGTTCGAGATCCTCTCGCGTACCCTGCGCGTCGCCCCACTCGGGTCCGCCGGGCCACATCGAGTCTTCGTTGAGTTGGATGCGTTCGCGCCGCGGGTCGCCGAACACCATCGCGCCGAGTCGTCCGTTGCCGATGGGCATTGCCTGCGTTTCCCAGCTTTCGGCGGGTGCGTCGTAGCGGAGGACGTTCCGTGGAAACGGCGCGTCGGGTGGTGTGCAGCCTGAAAGGACCGCTCCGGTGAGCAGCGCAATGAGCCCGAACGCGGCGCGCGCGTTGACATTCCGCAACATGATTCTGTCCAGATTACAGTCGGATTTACACCGACCCTGAAATGTTGTATCTACCGTGTGTCCCCTTGCGACCAAACTCCCGCTGCCTGATGGCGCTCACGTTCGGATACATCCTGGTCGGCGTCATCGTGATTGCCTTCATGATCAATTTCGTCAATTTCCAGGGCAAGACACAGCGGCGCCTCGCCGAATACGAGATTGAAAAGGGCGAGCTCACGGAGCAGCTTAAGCGGATGCAGCGGGAGAACGAGAAACAGCAGAGCCTCATTCACACGCAGGCGTACGTGACGAAGGAGGCGGAGGAGTCGATCCGGCGGCTGGAGGAGAAGCTGGCGGATCTGGAGGCGACGGCCGATCGGCTCGATGCGTTGGTGGAGCGGTACCGGCGGTTGGAAGGCGGAGGGTGAGGGAGGAGAGTTGAGGTTTGAGAGTTGAGAGTTGAGAGTTGAGAGTTGACAGGAATTTAGATTTTTGCGCACGTGGTAGAAATACGCACTATGAATCGATCATATTCCATGCGGAGCCGAGTTTTGGCCGTGGTCGTTGTGATTGGCTCTGCGTCGGTCTTCATGGGATGCGAGCCGCGGATTATCCCTCCCATGACACCGCTCGTCGTCGCCAACACGGGCTCGGGAGCCTGGGTGCAGGACAACTCGCACACCGTGCAATTCGTGGTCGAGCGATCGTTCGGCAACGACGAAGCGAACCCCGACGCGCTCGTCGGGTGGCCGGCCATCGTGACGGCCGACGGCGACCACAACGTGTACATCTTTGACGGACGAGCGGGCCGCATCGTGTCGTTCGATTCATCGGCCGCATTCCGATGGTCGACGGGTAGCATGGGTCAGGGGCCGGGGCAGTTCGAAAACCCCTTCTCGTTGGTCGTACACGGCAACTACCTTTTCGTCTCCAACGGATCGGGATCACGCCTCGATCGTT
>JAGQWL010000196.1 GCA_020437385.1 Bacteroidota bacterium | reverse complement strand
CAGTTGTCACTTGTCAGATATGGGCTGCGATACAACCCTAGTTCGATTCACTAGTCTCCTGGACTCTTACTCTCCTAGACTCTTAGACTCTTAGTTTCCTAGACTCTTAGACTCCCAGACTCTTTCCACGAATCCACGATTCGAGGGTTGGGCTGTTGCCACGAGGAAACCGCAACAACTCGGGATGACATCTGACAAGTGACAACTGACAACTGACAACTTCGCGAGCGAAGCTCGCGACTACCCCTCCAGTCCCTCCGCCATCACGTCCTCCATCGCCTCGCTGAACCGATCCAGCTCCTCGAGCGTGGTGTACACGTTCGGCGTCACGCGCAGCCCCGTGAACTCAGGATGGTTGATCGGCACCACGATGATCCGGTGCTTCGTCCACAGGTGCGACGCCAGCTTGCTCGTGTCCACACCAACCAGCTCGACGTTCGCGATCGCGCACGAATACCGCGGATCCATGCTCGTGTGCAGCCGCACCCGCTCCGCACCGTGGTTCGACTTCTGCAGTCGATCCGCCCAGTACGAAGTGAGATACCGCAGCCGTTCCTCCTTCCGCTCCGACCCGATCCCCTGATGGAACGAAAGCGCCTCCGCGATCGCAAGGTGATTCGCCGCCGGATGGGTCCCGATCTCTTCGAACTTGCGGATGTTGTCGTCCTGCGTCTCCGCCGCCGCCTGCATCGGCCACAGGTCCTTGATCTTGTCGCGCTTCACGTACAACATCCCCGTCCCGATCGGCGCCAGCAGCCACTTGTGGAGACTCGTGGCAAAATAGTCGCAGTCGAGATCCTCCTGCTTGAACTGGAAGTGTGCAAACGAATGCGCGCCGTCCACGATCACCGGTATCCCCTTCGCACGTGCCATCTGCACGACCCGCTTCACCGGCATGATCTGTCCGGTAAGATTAATAATGTGCGTAATCAGGATCAGCTTCGTCTTCGGCGTAATGTTCTGCTCGAACAGCCGAACAATGTCATCCGGATTTTCTGACGGCGTTGGAATCTGGAACTGCCGCAGCACCAGTCCCTCGCGGCGCTCGCGCTGCTTGAAGGTATTGACCATCCGCCCGTATGCCTGCGTCGTGGCGATGATCTCGTCCCCGCGTTGAAGGTCGATCCCCATCTGGCAGATCTGCAGCCCCTCCGATGCATTCCGCGTGATCGCGATCTCCTCCGCATCAACACCGAACTGCCGCGCGAGCCGCTGCCGAACCCCTTCGTTCTGCGGCTCCTGGATCTGCCACATCGTGTAGACCGGTGCCTGATTCATGTAGTCCAGGTGGCGCTTCATCGCGTCCTGCACGAGCGTCGGCGCCGGACTCACGCCGCCGTTATTCAGGTTGATCAACGACCGATCGACCGTGAACGACTGCTGCACCTCGCGCCAGAACGACTCGTCCCGGGCGATCGTCCTCGCATCGCCGGGAGTCGCCGCCAATTCGGCGATCCGGCCGGGTTCGGGGTTGAAGAGCGTCGGGCGGATGGGCCCGAATGCGGCGGCTGCCACCGGCATTCCGAGCGCCCCCATGAAGGTTCGACGGCTGTACATGGCGCGTTTGCCTCGATTTCGTGGATCAGGCGGATGAATTGACGACCAGTATACGAAGTCAACCCGTCCCCGTCGAGAAATACCCCTCAATCAGCTCAAAATCGACGATCTGAAGAAATCTGTTATGGACGTGATCAGTTTGGCGCCGGCTTGTTGCGTCTGTATTCGACGGACCTGTATGGGACAAATAAACAACGACATGAAACGGACCCTTGTTACCGCATTTGCCCTTCTGGCAATACTCGCGATGCTGCCGGCAACCGGTGCAAACGCCCAGGAAGTAGATGCCCTGCCCCAGGTTGTGCAGCCTGAACCCCTGATCGAGTTCGACTCCG
Organism: Bacteroidota bacterium; assembly: GCA_020437385.1. Taxonomy (GTDB): domain Bacteria; phylum Bacteroidota; class Rhodothermia; order Rhodothermales; family JABDKH01; genus JAGQWL01. The sequence goes on along the minus strand of JAGQWL010000196.1, from coordinate 9,522 downwards.
AGGGTGAATTCACCTTCGAAGTCAAGGAGGCAACACCGGAGGAAGTGGCGGCCGGCAAGGCGGCCGCAGATTCCGGAAACCCGCCAAGCATTCAGGCAGTGTCGATCAGTGCGGCCGATGGCACGTCTGACTATGCGATATCGGCGTCCTACTCGGCTTCACAGGTCTGCCTGTTCGCCAGTAACCTGAGGATCACGCTTACCGCGACGACCGGCGGCGTGACCGAGTTCTCGCGTACCATCAATTCCGATGTCGGATACCTTGGGTCGTACAGCGGAACGTGGACCGTGTACTCGGGTCCCTCGAAATCGTACACCTTCAAGATCACCGCTCGCAGTACGGGTGGAGCGGGTTGCGACAACACCCAGAGTGCCACGAACGGCGGCTCAACGAGAAGCCTGCGCCCACCTACCAACGTCGCCGCGTCGGCGAACGGCAGTGACCAGAACGTAACGCTGACGTGGTCGCGCGGGAGCAACATTACGAACACATCCGCGCTGTACCACGCGGTTTACAAGAACGGACAGCTCTACTCGTATCAGCCGTACGCGTCGACCTCCTACACATTCACGACGACGCCCAACTCCACCGACACCTACGGCGTCGCCTCGTATTTCCCGGGATGGTCCAGCGGCACAAACCCGGCGCAGCTTTCGTCGCGCGTGAATCGGGACGCAACGACGGTTCCGTTTATCGCTCCCGCCACCGTATCCGCAACGAAGCTGACAACCGTCCGATCGATCGACCTGTCCTGGTCCAACACGTCCGACTACGCGAGCAGCTCGTACATCTACCGCGACGGCGCGATCGTCGCATCGGTTCCGAAAACAACAACGAGCTACTCCGATACGCTGATCGTTCCGGGCGACGAGTACGACTACTGCATTTCGAACTACCGCGGCGTGACTGAATCCAATCAGGGCTGCGCGCCCGAACCGGGACAGTCATTCTTTGTTCGTGCCGACGACGGGACGAAAACAAACAACGTCCGCGTCGAATGGCCGCTGACGCCGAACGAGCTCAGCAACGTCAGCAACATTCAGATCCTCCGCAACGGCGAGGAGCTCGACGTAAAGTCGCCCTCCAGCACCACCTACACGGATCTGCTGGCCGAAGCCGGCAGCATCAATCGCTACGACGTCGTCCTGCGCGACGCTTCGAACAACGTTGTATTGACTGATTTCGACGGCGGATTTGTACCGGCCAACGGCGAGATCAAGGGATCCGTCAAGAGCGAAGGGGTCTCCTCGGGCGGCGTCCGCGACGTACTCGTTTCGGCGACGCCGGATGGCGATTCCTACAAGTATTCGATCAGTCTCAACGGTACGGACAACCACGTGCGAATCGGGCATCGTCCGTCGCTTTCGCTCGCAGCGAACTACACTGCGGAGGCGTGGGTGAAGCCGGCGGCCATCCGGGCTCAGACAATTATTGCGAAGGGGGCCTCTCCCAACGGCGGCGCCTTCGGTCTCGCCATGAACGCAGACGGCACCGTCACGTGGTATGCACGCGGCGGTTCGGCATCCGTATCATCCGCCGCAGCACTGCCCATCGACACCTGGTCGCACATCGCCGTTGTGCAGGATGAGCGGATCAGCCAACTTCGCCTGCTCATCAACGGTCAACTGTCGGCGACTGCTGCGCTGTCCGGCGATGACGTTTCGAACTTCCTTCCGCTCACGCTGGGTGCAAACTCCAACGGCTCGAGCCCCTTCAGCGGCCAGCTCGACGAGGTTCGCCTGTGGAGCACGGCGCTCACCGACTCGACGGTTGAAGCTGAGATGAGCAACATCGTTGTATCCGACGCCGAAGGCCTGATTTCGTACTGGCGCTTCTCCACCGGTACCGGCGACACAGCAGGCGACATTGCAGTGGGCGGCGGAAATCACGGCCAGTTTGTCGGCAACGTCGCATGGTCGCCGGACGAGCCGCCGGTGAGCCATCGTGCACTGACCGACAACCGGGGCCAGGGCGAGTTCAGCATCATCGGCTTGCCGTATCGCTCGTCATCGAGCGGAACGCTGTATTCGGTCGTGCCGACTAAGGAAAACCACGCGTTTGATCCGGCAGAACGATTCGAACGTCTCACGCCCTCGTCCCACCTCATCGACGACAGCAACTTCACCGACACCACGTCGGTGAGCGTCTCCGGACAGATTCTTTTCGCAGGTACGTCGTGTCCGGTTGACAGCGTTGAGATGCGCATCGACGACATTCCGAATGGCCTGACAGACGAAAACGGATTGTTCGCGATCGGCGGCATCGAGCGCGGGCAGCACACGATCCTGCCGGTCTTCCGTGAGCACACGTTCACGCCGGCAAGTGCAAACATCAACTTCACTGGCGACGTGACGGGCGTTGAATTCCAGGATGCGACAGTCCGCACGCTCGACGGCGTCGTGGCGGGCGGCGAGTGCCGCGCAGACATCGGCCGCGCTCGCGTAACTGTGACCGCACTCAATGGATGCCTCACGAAGGAAATCGTCACGAGCGATCTGGCCTACACGCTGGAACTGCCTGCGATGCGCTACAACGTTTCGGTCGAGATGCTGGACGATCCCACGATCCAGTTCGCTGCACGAACGATTGATCTGACGGACGCCGATTCGACGCTGGACTTCATCTACTACGCACCTCCGCAGGTCGTCATCACCGGCTTCCCGGAATCGAGCTGCGCCAACCCGATCATCGAGCAGTCGCGGGTTTATGAAGTGCTCGCGACGGTAACCGAGCAGTACGGCTCGCGCTCCTGCCCTGCCGAGATCGGCGAAGTACAGATCTTCGACGAAATCAGTGACGGCGTTGCACCATCAACGGTTGAGCTGGACTCGCTGGGTGTGATTCGATACGATCTGCAGGCGGGCGCACCGAACATCGTCGGCGGCGGCCCGAATCCGTACCAGAAGCGGATCGCCTTCGCAGCCTCCACGCCCGGCGGCGACCTGACGGAAGACCAGCTTGTCATCGTCGAGGGGAATCGTCCGCGCGAGCAGACGTTCACAACGGTCTCGCCGCAGATTCCGCTGCTCATCCTCCGCGATCCTCCGGGTGACCTCAGCTACTCGTACAAGGAGCAGTCAACGAGCTCGTGTTACGCGGCAAGCCTCTCGCTGCTTGCCGATGCAAGCGTCGGCATCTTCTCGAAGGTCCGCGCCGGAACGAAATTCGAAACCGAGTTCTTCGGCGTCTCATTCGAAACAAAGGTCTGGGGCGAACTCAGCAGCTCGCTGGAAGTCGGCGCACGAGCCCTGAACCAGACGGAACGCGAAGTGTGCGTGACCACGAGCAATCGCTACTCGACGTCCGGCAATCAGGATGTCACCGGCACGGAAGGCGACGTGTTTATCGGATCCGCGCTCAACCTCGTCTACGCCATCACGGATGTTCTTGACGTCGACGAAGATTCGCCTTCATGCCCGGTCTCGGTTACCCAGGAGATCGTTTACGACAATGACGGCTTTGCGACGAAGTACCACTACACGGAAAGCCACATCCGCAATACGGTCATTCCGGATCTCGAGCTCAATCGAGAACTTGCTTCGGACGCCAAGAAGAAGCAGGAGTTCGACGACCAGATCGAGGTCTGGAATCAGACCCTGGCGCTCAACGAACGGCTCAAGCAGACTGCCGTCAACATGGGCAACGACTACAACCTGTCGTTCAGCGCAAACGCCCCGCTCGAGCAGTCGACGGAATGGCGCGTGACCGATCGTGACCACATCGAGTTCAATCTGTACGTCAATTCGGAAGTAGCGCTCGAAGCGGGTGTCGAAATCGGCGGCGTCGGTGCGAGCGGTGGTGTGAGGGTTCGCGCAAGCCTGGATGTCGGCACATCCGAAACGACAACAACGACGACGACGAACAAGACGGGTTTCTTCCTCGCCGACGACGACGCAGGGGACGCCTTCTCAGTCGACGTCAAGCGGGACTACGTCTACGGCACGCCGGTCTTCAGCCTTGTCAGCGGCGTTAGCAGCTATCCGCACGAAGAGGGAACGCTGCCGCGCGACGGCGTCGAGCTGACGCTGGCTCCTGCAACGCAGACGCTGGCCGATCCCGCAGGAACGGCCGAAGTCATCCTGTCGCTCGGCAACACCGGTCAGAACTTCGAGACGCGTAACTACGAACTTGCCTTCCTGCAGGAAAGCAATCCGTACGCGGCCGAGGTGACGATCGGCGGAAGCCCGGTGCAGGGTCCGATCCCGTATTCGCTCGGTGACTCGGAATCTCGCCAGGTCACACTTCGCCTGAAGCGCTCACCCGCAAGCACGGTGTACGACTACGACAACCTGCAGCTCGTACTCCGTTCGCCCGGTGACTCGCAGTTCGCCGATACCGCCTCATTCAGTGTGCATTTCACCAGTCCGTGTACGCCGCTGACGCTGGTCGAGCCCGCGAACGGGTGGATCGTCAATCAGTCGAATCACGATTCACTACGCGTCTACTTCAAGGACTACAACAAGGCGAACCTGAATCAGATGCGGCTGGAGATCTCGCCCGCCGGGCGAAACGCCTGGTCCGCGGTGCGCACGCTCAGCCCGGGCGACATCCCGGATAACGAAGCGGTCCTGATCTGGAAGACGAACAACACGATCGACAAGGCCTATGACTTCCGCGTCGCGGCCGAATGTACCGTTGACAACGCGGTGGCAACGAGTTACTCGGTGCCGACTACGGGCATCATCGACCGTGTTTCGCCGAAGATCTTCGGCACGCCGGAGCCCGCAAGCGGGATCCTGTCCGGCGGGTCGGACATCAAGGCGACGTTCAGCGAAGCACTGGATTGCGGGACGGCAACGGCATCGGCCGTCAGCCTGAAGAATGCGGCGACCGGTGCGTCGATTCCCGCTCAGCTTCAGTGTGCCGAACGGACGGTTATCGTCGAGCCACAGTCGGACCTGACCCAGTTCGAAAACACGTCGCTGCAGGTCACGCTTAAGGACATCCGCGACGTGAACGGCAATAAGATGGACAAGCCGGAAACGTGGAACTTCACGGTTAATCGCAACGCGGTCTACTGGGCATCTGCTCGCGTGAGCGGCAACACGTATCAGGGTGAAGCCACACAGATCGATGCGCGTCTCGTGAACTCCGGTCAGGATGCCGTCACGTGGTCGCTGACGCAGCTTCCGACCTGGGTGACACCGTCGGAAACCCGTGGCACGCTGGAGGCGGGTAGCTCGCGAACTGTCAGCTTTGCGACGAACACGACACTCCTTCCCGGTCAGTACAGCGGCAAGGTCGTCGCGTCGATGGACAGTGGTGCCGAACCGCTGACACTTGACCTGATGGTTTCATGTCCGGCGCCGGACTGGACCGTCAACGCCGCGTCGTTCAGCCACAACATGTCCGTCACGGCCGGGTTCTATCTGCAGAACGTTCCGTTCTCGGACTCGAACGACCGTGTTGCGGCCTTCGTCAACGGCGAGGTGCGCGGCGTGTCGACGGTGCAGAAGGTGGTCCCGCAGGACGAATACGCCGCCTTCCTGACCGTCTACAGCAATGCGACGACGGGTGAAACCGTGTCGTTCCGGCTGTACGATGCTTCCGAATGTCGCGAGCGGCTGGTTGCCGAAACGGTTCAGTTCCAGTCGGACGACGTCGTCGGTTCCGCCGAGGAACTGCAGCCGCTGACGGTAACGGGAGCGACGCTGCAGTCGATCAGCCTCGTCAAGGGTTGGACCTGGATCTCGTTCGGCGTCGAGGCCGCGAACATGTCTGCCAAGGCAGTGCTGTCGCAGCTCAAGGCAACGGACGGCGACGTGATCAAAAGCCAGACGAAGTTCAGCCAGTACGTCAGCGGACAGGGATGGATCGGTAGTCTCGATTCCATTGCGACCGGCGTCACCTACAAGATCCTCTCCGACAAGAGTGCGACGCTGCCGTTCGTCGGTGAACCGGTCGATGTTAACGACCATCCGATCGCGGTCAAGCCGGGCTGGAACTGGGTCGGCTACCTTCCCGACAACTCGCTGGGAATCAACGACGCGCTGGCCTCACTCGATGCGTCGGCATCAACCGATGACATCATCAAGAGCCAGTTCGCGTTCGCGACCTTCAGCAATGGTGACTGGACAGGATCGCTGGGCACGCTCGTTCCGGGTGACGGCTACCTGTTGCGATCGAGCCAGACCGGCTCGCTCGTCTACCCGGGAGCCTCCGGGGTTGAGGCATCTGCGGTGACCACGATTCTGGCTCGTGCGATGGCCGACGGCGCACCGCCGGAATGGACGGTTAACGCCGCCCAGTACGAGAAGTCGATGACGATCACGGCATCGCTGATCCTTGAGAATGGACAGTCAACGAACGGTGAGTCGCTGATCGCTGCCTTCGTCGGCAACGAGATCCGTGGCGTCACGAAGCCGGTGTACGTACTCGACAAGTGGGTCTATTTCCTGACCGTGTACGGAAATACGGACGGCGAGACGGTCACCTTCAAGGCGTACGACGCGGATCGCGACGAGGTCTCGGGCATCGTTGAAACCACGCCGTTCGAATCGGAAGGTGCGATTGGTACGCCGCGCGAAACGAAGCAGATGACATCGACGACCGCCGTCGGCGTCGAAGACGAAAACGGAGTGCCGCTCGAAACCACGCTTGAGCAGAACTATCCGAATCCGTTCGCTGGTCGCACGTCGATCCCGTACGCGCTCGACGAGGCGCTCGATGTTCGCATCGACCTCTACGACGCACTCGGTCGGCACGTCGCGACCGTTGTGGATGCCAAACAGGCAGCCGGCAGGTATGCGGTTTCGTTCGACACGAACACGCTGGCGAGCGGACTGTACCTCTATCGGATGCGGGCCGGCGAGAAGACGATCACCAAAACGATGACGATCGTCCGCTAACCATCGGATTCACCCAGTTCACCCAGTTCACCCACGGCAGATAGAAAAGGCCGGCTCCCTCTGCGGGGGCCGGCCTCTGCTGTTGTGGCAACTGCGTCTTGCGTGGAACCCGTCAGGCCTCCGGGGCCGGCGGCTGGCACAGGTGCTGCACCGCCGAATACTGACTGGCGGCCCGCTGATACATGTGGGTGCGATGGTCGGGCCGCACGTTCGAGAACGTGAATGCGCCCTGCTTGTCCGCCGTGTCGTAGCGACTCATCATGTGCTCGAGAACGGCCGTCATGTTTGCGGCATGCTCAGGCTTCATCAAGCCATACTCCGCGCGGTCGCGAATCGAGTCAAGTCGTTTCTGGATGAGGGCTCGGGCGGCTTCGTCGCCCTCCGCTCCGGCTGCCTTCTCGACCTGCCCGGCAAAGATCCCTACCCAGCGCTTCTGCGCACCGGTGAGCGCCTTGTAGGGCCTCTTCGATGCATCGACGGCTTCAGGCTTCCACGGCTCCCAGTCCCACTGTACTTCGTTGGCACCCGCGCTGTTGTTGCCCGCCGTGGGCGACGTGTCGCCAATGCTCATTGCTGACGATTCCGATGCGCCGCCTCCGGAATTCATTCGTGACGCGATGTACTTCAGTGTTTCGACCAGCTTGTCGGCTTGCTCGGCGTTCATCTCGCCGGATTCCGCACGTTTCGTGATCGAGTCGATTCGCTCGTTGATCGTCGCGACCGCCTTTTCTGTGCCGTCGATTTTCTCGATGCCCATCATCCGCGTATGGAACATCCGTACCCACTTCTGATTGCGTGCGTTGAGTTCGGCATACGGCGTCTGCGGCGCCGTCGGCTGGTCGCCGTCTGGAGCGACGTCCTCTTGAGCTGACACGCTCGCCGTCAAATCCGACACGATCCCCTTCAGCGAATCGAGATACTGCTGTCCGACTTCTGCGTCCATATAGCCCCGATCCATCCGCGACTGGACGCGCTCCATCTGGCGTTCGAGTCGGGCGATCGCCCTGTCGCCACGGCCGTGTGCCGCCATGCGCTCCGCACTTCGCTGCATCATCGCCAGGCGCCGCTCAAGACCCCGTGGCAATACATTGGTAGCAGTCGCATTACTGCCCGCGTTCCTTGAATCGTTTCGGGTTTCACCCGTCGCCTTCGAGTCGGCCGTCGCGGTTTCTGTCGTTTCGGTATTTGTTGTTGCGCTGGACTCGTCGACCCGACCCCAACCGTGCCGATAACGCGCTCGTTCTGAGCCGAACGCCCAGCCGGCACGACGATGGTGATGTGCGCGGTGGTGGTGCTCTGCTCGGCCCGATCGATCCGTCCCACGATTCACATCGTTTCGGGACGGTGCGTCCCTTCGCGTGGTAGCATCCGCTCGTGCGGTCGATTCAGAACGAGCGCGGGAGCGCGTATCCGATGGTCGCGCGTCAGCCGTTCGCTCAAAACGATCTGCTGAGCCAGCGCGATCTGCGCCGTTTCGTGACCAGGGTGCTCGTCCGCGGAAACCTGCAAATGCTCGCGAGCGACCGGCATAGCCTCGCCCGCCAATGTGGTGCACATTCATAGCCGTAAGTCCAATAGTAATAGTAATAGTCGGCGTACTATGACTTTTGTATCGTCTTGAGACAAACGGACTCAAGACGCCTCCGGTAGAAAAAGCACCGATCGTGCGAGACCCTGGGGCCCAAGTCATTTACGATCAGAGACATCGGCGTGTCACAAAATCGACCGATCACGACGCAAGCGACAAAAAAAGGGGGCGGATCTGAAGACCCGCCCCCCGACGAAAGTGCAACTCGGGATTCCCCGATCGGATTTAGAATCCGAATTCCGTCGATGCGTCTCTGAAGTAAACCTCTCCCTCGAACATTTCATCGATGGCCTGTTCGGTGGGCTCCTTCATCAATTCGTACTCGAGGGACGCCTTGAGCTGCTCTTCCTGGAATCGAGGGTCTTCCAGCTCAGGCTCAAATCCTTCGAAATAGCTTAGTTTTGCGTCGAGTTCGGACTTCATCTTCGTCGAGATCTGACGCGAACGCTTTGCCGAAACGACGACGGACTTGAAGATGTTGCCGGTTACGGTCGTGAGATGATCGACATCGATTGTCTTGATAGCCATTTTTCTGCTTTTCTGAAGCTCTAAAATCTTATCCGAACTGAAACCGTCTGCTGCGAACCGCGCCGCGCCGGGCGGGTACAAACGCTAGCCTCTTTATAAACACATGGCGAAGGGCGGTTCCCATGGCGGACGCCGGCCAAGATAACGCACGACGGCGGATTGCATGACGATTTTCAGGGCTTCTTCGACGATCTCACTTTTTCTTTTCCTGACTGCCCTCGTCGGCGGCGTTCAGGGCTGTCAGAAGACGGCAACCGTTCCTGAAAAGTATTTCGACACGCTGGTTTTTGAAGTTGTCGCTTCCGGCAGCCGGGCGGCGATCACCGATACAACGGAGGCCGTTTTCACCGAATCGGGTCCCTGGAACGATTTTCTGCGCCAGGTGACGCCCATCGGCCGGTCCGAGCAGCCGGATTTCGAGCAGATGATGGTCGCGGCCGTTCTGATACCCGCCAACTCCGGGGGATATCGGGTCTCGTTTGATTCCGTCGACCTTATCGACGGCGAGATCGTGATCAGCTACACATTCTTTACGCCGGGGATCGACTGTCTGGCAAT
>JAGQWL010000195.1 GCA_020437385.1 Bacteroidota bacterium | reverse complement strand
TGTTAAAACAATTTCGCGTGTGTACTGAACGAAAAGAGCCTCTGGATTATATGCCACCTCCTCGGCACCGCTTCGGGATGCCGTTCCGTCACCCGCCGCCGCGATCAGCAGGCTGTCGGACCTCGTGAGACCGAACTCGTCAAAGAACTGCCGGGAGTCTGCCTCTCTGATAAACGAAACGCCGATACTGGCGCGGGGCCGCGTCCCAGCCACTCGACCAAACTCCGCGACCGCCTCACTCCCGAGCAGCGTTCGTGTAAACTGGTTCGTCGTATACTGAAACTCGACGTAAACGCGGTGCTCGGGCCCGATCAACCGCGATGGTGTAAAGGTGATTTCGGCCGTCGAATAGTCGACTACGTAGTCGTTCGACTCGCCTCGGACGAGTCGTTCACCGTCCAGATAAACCGTCTCGGACGCCGGGATCAGGATAATGAATCGTTCGCCGTTTTCGCCCACCAGGCGGTATGGACCCTGCGAGCCCTCAAGTATCTCGATCTGCTGCGATCGGAAAATGCCTCGTGCCGTTGCTGCAGACGTAACCGCCCGTACCCGTGGACCGGTGCCGTCCGTGCCTGGCTCTAGCTTTCCGGAAACATTCACACCCTGCAGCTTTCTGTTAAACCGGCCGAATGACGTGGCATCAAGGTTCAGCTCGAAGTCGCCCAACTGTACGGCTCCGCTGCGTCCTGAGAGTTCGATGAACACCTTGTCGAACTCGTTGATGCGCTGGGTGGTACCCTCCGGGAGGATCGGGGTGTTTTCGTCACTCAGAACGGCCTTGAGGTTTACGCCGTCCACGACCTCCCCCTCGAGCTGAAGCCGGAGGCCTGACTCGATCGTGGCGTCCTGTCGATTTCCGGCGATCACGCCCCTCGAAATCGAGCCACTTCTACGCAGCGAGCGATTCCCGAAAACGTCGTCGTCGTTCGCTCGCTCCGACGACGGCTGTCCGACAACTGGCAAGTAGTAACCAACACTGTCTCCTGCCGCTACTTCGATGAGACCTGCCAGCGCCTTCCGGCTATAGTCAGCGACCGGGATGGGACGATAGCGGACAACCGCAACTCCCGAGTCGAGCGAATCCGAAACGATCGATAGACTCTTACCACTGAGCTCGAACTCGGAGGCCTCAAGTTTACGACCGCGTACCGTGATGCGAAGCGTCTGCGGAACGGGTGTGACAGCCAACTCCACGGGGATTCCTGCGACGAATTGCAGTGAGTCGGTGCGAAAGCTGACGAGGATTTCAGAGCGCTCCTGTGCGGTCGCCGGGCCGACGATTGACAGGAAGAGCACAACGAACGGAAGTCGAGCCGAAAAACTGCTCACGAGGAAATGGGCTGACCGGACTGAGATGGCCGCAGCGAGTTTGCGCCACGATGGGTTCGTAGCCTACGACATACGCTCGACGAAGGTGTGTGGGGACCTGCTGTCCCGCGACGAAGCGAAACAACCCCGAAACCCGTCAATCCACCAGGTGTTTCCCTGTTGCGAGAGCGGCACTCGCTAGGAAAGTACCTTCACTTCCTGTGCGTGAGGACCCTTATCTCCTACCGAAACGGAGAATTCGACTGTCTGCCCTTCGTCCAACGACCGAAATCCGTTGGATTGAATCTGGGAGTAATGGATAAACACGTCGGCACCAGACTGGCGTGCGATAAATCCATAACCTTTTTGGGCGTTGAACCACTTAACGGTTCCCTGTTCACGTTCTTCCATGCTAAAACATATGGAGCTGCTGCTCTCGGGCTAGATGCGACTCGAATACGACGCGACTCCCGCCTACCCAACCGACAACCCAACACAACCGGACAGGACATCCCGCATGCAATCCACTGTATAAGCGTACTTTTTGCTGTTTCGGTGTCATTCTGCCGAGCACGGTACGTGGAGGAGGAAGACCCCGCCGATTACGAGCGCTCACTAACTGTTTGTTTTTACCGATGATACGTGGCCGATGGGCACCTTCACCTACCGGATTGCTGCACGTGGGCAGTGCACGGACCGCACTCACGGCATGGCTTTCAGTGAGATCTCAAGGCGGCGTTTTTATCTGGCGAACCGAGGACCTCGATTCTGACCGCGTTGTTCGGGACGCTGAACACGAGGCAATGGAGGATTTGCGGTGGCTTGGCCTCGATTGGGACGAAGGGCCCGACGTGGACGGGCCCGGCGGTCCCTTTCGACAATCTCAGCGAATACCCGTCTACGATCGCGCGCTCGCCAGGCTTTATGAATCGGAATTTCTATTCCCGTGCAGCCTGAGTCGTGCCGACGTTCGCGAGGCCGTCTCTGCTCCCGAGGGAAACGGCCTGGCATACCCGGCGCACCTCCGCCCATCCGTCGTCCGTCCAGACTGGTTTGAGAATCCAATCGCCGAAGAGAGCGTCCGTTTTCGCGTAGATCCCGGCCTTGTCACTTTTGAAGATCGGCTGTTTGGCCAAGTCTCCACTGACGTGTCCTCTGAAACGGGTGACTTCGTTCTGAAGCGTAAAGATGGAATCTATGCGTACCAGCTCGCGGTAGTGGTCGACGACGCCGCCATGGGTATCACAGAAGTCGTTCGTGGGGCGGATCTCATCGACTCGACGCCTCGACAGATCCTCCTGTACCGAGCCTTGGGCGAGCAGCCGCCTGCGTTCGGACATATCCCGATCGCCGTGTCTCCGGATGGAGACAAGCTCTCCAAACGCCACAATAGTCTGACGATTCGCTCATTACGTGATTCCGGAGTCGATCCCGGCGACCTGTGCGGCTACCTGGCATGGACACTCGGTCTGATTGAGCAGCGTCGGCCGATTCAGCCGCGCGAACTTGTGGCGGCATTCGCCTGGGAGAGCCTGACGCGTGATCGTTTGATTGTGCCAAACTCATTGGTGGACATTCTAAACGGACTGCAGTAGCTGACTATTGAAGGCTATAGTGTACGCCGTTTGCTCCGATACATTGTGATGGACTGCACCAACCAACCACACAGCACTGCGTCCATCAATGAACCCGGCGGACCTTTCAGATCCCAATTTCGAGACACTCGGCGTCCCGATCGATCCCTCTATTCCTGTTTATCGACCGGTTCCGCTTGTGAGTTCGGCTGCAGATGGACGCAGGGAACCGCTGATCGTACTGTGGACCCTGTTGGTACTGATTTTCGTCCCGCTTGGACTGCTTGAACACGCGTTCGGCCTCCGCGGGCTCACAGCCGTCGCAGCCGGCGTCGAGTTTGATTTGAAGCTTTTCATCCCTCTCGTTTTCGGCACGCTGTGTACGCTCTGGTTCGGCTTTCTCTGGGGCGCGATTCCCGTCTTTGGGGCGACGCTGGTAGCGGCTCTGGCGAGTGGAATGCCCCCTTCCTGGGCAATTGTCTACGCCTGCTCGAACCCGATCGCCCTCGCCGTTCTGTCGCTTGCCTACCAGGCGATTCCCATCCGCATCGATATGCGGTCCTTCACGTCGGTGCTGTATTACCTGTTCGCCGCGTTCATCGCCGCTATCATCGGTTCGTCGGGTTCATTCATTCTGGTCTACTCCACGGACATCGATATCAGCAAGCTCTTCGCCACCTGGCTGGGATCGTGGTTCTCCCTATTTGGTGCCATCTTCGTGGTCTGTGGTCCGTTATTCTTCTTCGCAACTCCCGAGGTCGAACGATGGAAACGACACCTGGGGGTTGGTGTTGCAACTCCCGACCGATTGTCGCGAACAACGCTCATCGTTGCGTTCAGCGTGTCGATGATTGCAATTTTTGGCTACCTGTTTGCGATACATCAGTTCAGCATGCTCAATGTATCGAGAGAGCTGGAGGTGATCGACAACGTCCTGCTGCGGCGCGACGTGACAGATGCGATGCAGGGGCATCATCTTATTCACTGGGTGCTGGGCGTTGTGCTGGGGCTGTCCTGCGTCTTCTGGTTTCAGGCGGTAATCCGATGGACCTCCTCTCTTCGTACCTCTGCGGCCCGATTGTCCGAAATCAATACGCAACTGCAGAGTGAAGTCGATCAGCGTCAGTCCGCCGAGGAGAAGCTGCTTGCCAACGCGTCTGCTCTGGAGGAATCGAATACCAGCAAGGATCGATTCTTCTCCATCATATCGCACGATCTTCGCAGCCCGATGGGTTCGATCCTCAGTATCTCGTCCTTTCTCACCGAGCATTTCGAGGAACACGACACGGCCACATTCCGGGAACTGCTCGGCGTTGTCCACAACTCTGCAGAAAAGCTTTTTGGACTTCTGGAGAATCTGCTTGAGTGGTCCAGGTTGCAGGCCGGCGGAATGCAGTGCGAAAAGGAAGACGTCAACGTTTTTGACCTGACCGAGGCGGTCATCGGTCTGTTATCGCGATCGGCCGAGATCAAGCACGTAGCAATCACGAACCTCCTTCCGCGCGACCTTGTTGTGCAGGCAGATATCAACATGATTCGCTCGGTGATCATGAACCTGATCACAAACGCCATAAAATTCTCGGAACCCGACGATAGTGTTGCGATCACTGGTCGGCACAACGGCGAGTTCACTGAAGTGTCGGTTTCAGACGGTGGCGTCGGCATGACGCATACCCAGGTTTCGAGGCTCTTTCGGATTGAGACCGCCTTCACGACGAAGGGAACCGCCGACGAACCGGGGGCCGGACTGGGACTGATCATCTGCCAGGAGATGATCGAGAAGCATGGCGGTGAGATCCTGGTCAGTAGTACGCCTGGGGAAGGATCCACATTCAGGTTTACGCTTCCACGTCGGCCCGTCGAACGAACAGATCGCGGGCCCACTGAGCGGACCGAGCCGCGGGAAACGCCGGGGGCTCCGAGTCGAACGGAGCGATCTACCGACCAGGCCTGACAACGACTGCTTACAATCGGAGGCGCAGTTCGAATGACGGTAGAATGCCCAGATCGTAGACATCGGCATTTGTAAACGTGATTCGATCTGCTAACGGTGCGTCCCGATTCAGCACGGCGACCGGCGTTCTGTACCACGGATTCTCCCGGTTGTACACGTTGTACACACCAATCCGCATTGACGCATTCGCCCGCCCAATCCCGAAGTCGTAAACCGCGGAAACGTCCAATCGATGATAGGGGCCCAAACGTTCCGACTCGGCGGCATCGGTGAAACTGAGTGAGTTGGGCACTCCACTGGCTGCGTAGAATGCGGCATCCAGTCCCAATCCCCGTCCTGGACTATACCGCAGTCGCATCGCGTATTGATGACGGCGATCAGATTCGGCCGGAAAGACGCGACCTTCCTGAATTGCGACGTTCCACACGGTCGAGCGACTGAGCGTGTAAGCATGCGTGAGCACGACATTTCCGAATCCGAACCGAGCCAGGAGCTCGACACCGACTGACTTCCCCCTCGTATCCGCAACCCACGGTGACAGGACCGCGCCTGCGTCCCGGATCCTGCGACGACTCACGACTGATTCGTGCTGTCTGAGGTTTCCAAGACGCTTCGCATAACCATCGATCTGGAGAACGGCCCTTGGGAGCGGTCGCACCGACAGACCTCCGACGAAGTTATCGGCCTCCCCGGGAGGTTCACCGTCACGTGATAGCGTCCAGAAATATGATCCGACTGTGTTTTCGATGTATAGTTGATGCAGGAACTGATAGTTTCTGCTGTAACCGAGGTAGCCGCCGATGCGCCGGCCACCTGCTCGCTGAATCCTGACGCGCGGCGACAGTCGCGTGTAACGACCACCGCTGAAGTGATGCACGCGGGTCCCAAGCTGCACCAACCAACCCCGAAGGACTCGTTGGCGAATCTCGATATAGCCTTCACCGAGTATCGCGCCTAGATGCTCGTCGAACGGTTCGTCACGGATAGCCGAGCTTTCGCTGAATGCTACCCGATACCGATGAACCGACGCCCCGGCGAGGATTTCGCCTCGTGGGTTGACGATACCGGCGTCGACATTGATTGCGCCGTCCCGCAGATCGTTGGATGACAAAAGTGTATCGACAAAGGTCAGGCCGCTTTGGGGTCGATCTCCCAGAGGCGGAATCGAATACGTGAAATCGTCTTTTGCGTAGTCGCTGTTGAAGTGACTCACGCCAACTTGAAGGGTCCCGTACGCTCGACCACCCGGCGAATATCTCAGCTGCAGACTTGACGCATCACTGCCCCACGAGTAGGATGTGGAGACATCCGACAGCTCTACTGGATTACTATTTCGGATCGCAGACAAAGGAAGAAAGCGCCTGGCCATCTGGTTGCTGCTGTCGCCGCCATCGTAGAATGAGACCCGCACGGCGAACGAGCGACTTAGATCTGCGCTGACCTTGGCGTGAACGTCGTAGAACTCCGCATTGGCCTGACCAGGGAAAATCGAATTACGTCTGTTCGCAACGGTTTGCGTAACGGATGTTGGCCTCCAGACATTCAGACCTTGTTCAATCAGCGATTCGTTTCCAAACCACTGCAGCTGATTGAGTATCGATTGGCGGCCTGAAACAATCCAGGAACCAAGCCGCCGTGGTAGCGGCCCGCCGAGTAAACCCTTTACAGATGAATTCGACAATGCAACAGACTGCTCCAAGCGATTCTGCGGACCGCCGCGTGTAACGAAAGACAGCGTCCCACCAGGGGGCGCCTGATAGGAAGACGGTGCAATGCCATAATAGAAGCCTACAGTCCTCAGGGCGTCGGCATTCAGGGCATCGAATAACCCGAAGAAGTGTGTCTGGCTGTACACCGGCATCCCATCTATCAGGACCTGAAATCCGTCCGACTGGCTTCCGCGAACCGATACGCCGCCTGACAGGCCGCCTGAGATGGACACGGACGGCAAGGACTGCAGAGACCGCAAGACGCTGGTCTCGCCGAGCGGTGACGAAAGTCCGGGGCTGAGCATCCGAGCAAACGCCGAGTCCAGTTCCGTCTCGATCAGAAAGTCACTGACGACGACCTCGGGAGCACTGCTTTCTGCCGGAGTGAGTCGGACGACGCGCAGATCGACCAGGTCTTGAAGCGCAATCGTGACGGGCTCGTAACCGAGGCGGGAGAAATGCAGCGGCGCATTGTTGATCTCGTCGGTCTGACTATCGGAAAGTACAAACATCCCCTCGCTGTTGGCAGCAACCCCACGAAGTCCCCCGCTCTCCTGCCAGGAAACCGTCGCGAAGGACAAAGGCTCCCCCGTTCCGCTGTCAACAATCCGTCCTACAACATGGAACGCATCTCGAGGCGATTGAACCGCAAACAGGATAATTCCTGTTTCCTTCCGTTCGTATCCGATCCCGACGGCACCTAATGCCGAAAGCAGATCCTCCAGCGATGTCGTGAGTGCCGCCGCTGGCAGGTATCGTCCGGCGATGAGATCCAGTCGATAAGTGAAGCGGACACCGTTAGATGCCTCCGCGACCTTCAGCGCCTCGGCTACCGATACGGAATCGCCCTCACTGAACTGCGCGTACAGGGCGTGCGGAAAGAACGCCAGAGCGAGCAGAAGAGCGGTGAGGATGGCACGGGCGCTGCTACTTGGAGACATACTCGAAGACGCCATCTCCCACGTCCCTGAACGACCCACCAAGCACGAGCCCCAGCGATTCCAGACTCTCATTCAGACTATCAAGACCGATTTCCCCTGTTATCGCTACGTCTCCCGACTGACGCGGGATCACGATCTGGACATCAAATTGCTGCGACAATTCGTCCGCGACTTGAGAGGCAAGCTGATTGTCGAACACGAGTCGATTTTCGGTCCAGTCGAAGTAGGCATCGCGGTTCGAAGCCAACGGAGCAATCATGTGTCCGTCCTTCGATAGCGCACTTGACTCGCCCGGAGCAAGCTCTACCGATTCACTACCGTCACCTGCGCTGAAACGCACCCTGCCTTCTTCAAGGAAGACACGCGAGGTTCCTCCCCACGTCGATGCAACAAACGTAGTGCCGAGCACCTCGATTCGCGCCTGGTTCGCATCAACCACAAACGTACGAGACGGTAACTTGGCGACCCTGAAAACTCCTTCACCGATCAGTCGGTACTCGACGCGCGCATCCGACTTCGAGATCTCGTGAAGCTCGGAGTGGGCGCGCAGAAGCACCGTCGACCCATCGGGCAACGCAACTTCTCTCGGCCCCGCGTCCGTCGCGGCGACAAGCTTCGGATCATCGGCAATTCGGAGAAGAACCGCGGTACTGATCAGTGCAAAGATGGCGACCGACGCGGCGGCCGCCCACCAGATTCGTCGCGATGTCACGAGTCGCAGCGCCGGCCGTCGCCGCCTCGATTCCGCAATCTTGTCCCTTATTTCCGTCCACGCTTCTGAAGTCCCCTCCGCCGTGCGTCTTTCAGCGTAACCAGAAAGCAGAACCCCAAGAGGATCGCCAGTCGCCTTGAGTGCTTCGCCAAGCTCACCACGGTCAAGTGCGTCTCCTACGATCCGAGCAAGACGTGCGTCTCGGTCGCCACCGCCTTCAGCTATGTTCTCGTCAGGATCCATAATCTAATCTCAAGCCGGTCGAGGTAGGTCCGACGGCCGACACACCGCCGGCCGTCGGACAACTTATGAAATCAACCTCTTTGACCGTGGCCGCCAAATATCGGCCCACCGGAGCCGGAATTGAACTCACCGCTGATACGATCGCGGTGCAAGCCAAGAGCAACACGGCGCCACCGTAGCGTCAACGCCTTGTGAAGCTGAACGATTTCAAACTGCGCTTCATCCAATATCGTTGCGAGTTCCGCGTATTCGAGTTGGTTCAGGACGTTTAACGCGTCCTTCAACTCCTCGCGGCTGAGGGCACCCTCATCGAACTGAGCAAAAAGGGCATCCTTCTCGGTAGTCAGCCGTTCGCACAAAGACCCCATAGCGCGGATCTGGGGATCCGTTGCCGAAAGCGCAGCATACATGGCAGCCTTTGTAGCCTCAACGAGCTCTTCGAATCGCTGCTGCCGCTCTTCCAGTCGCGCTTCCAGCGTCGCCACCTGCTCATCCGTCAGAAGGTCTCGCACTTGAGCGATCACGTCGGCAATGATCGATTCCAGCTCCTCTCGGAACTCCTCACGCGTGATCTCTTGGGCCTTGACCAAACGGACCAGCTCCCTCACCTGCTCGTGATAGGTACCGAGTATGGCTCGAACCTGCTCCTTCTGTACATCTGTGAGCAGATCATTGATAACCCGAACCAGATGAATACGACCGAAAACTCCTGGCTCGCCTTTCCAGTCAGGTCCGGTCAGTCCGCCCGGTCCAACAAAGCAAACAAGCCCAAACACGTCCTTCTCCTCAAAACGTTCGGTGCGTGCGATTAGTCGCGCTTTCTGCTCATCGGTAAGGGCTTGCTGCAACCGGGCGGCCAGAGTCCAACGCCACCCTGGCTCGCGGCGAACGGTGCTCACCGTTGCAATTTCCGCTTCGATCGTGCCAGACTCCACCGCTGTAAGCGAAAGTTCGCTTTCCAGCATGGTCGTGATCTCCGCGTTTTCGAAAGCAACCTGATCAGAAGTCAGCGTGCCATCAGTCGAATCGACCGCCGTCGGTGATTCGCAGGCCGTCATTCCCACAAGTACAACGATCAGCGCTATGAGTGGGATTTTCGTGTATTTGTTCATGTCTAAAGCTCGATTTCAGTGATTGCCTGGGCGGGACCCGCCCGCCTTCTGACACAAATACACACGGAAACACAACCACCCCCAAGGCATCGGAGAAAGATCAGAGGTAACCACCCCTCAAGGCGATTCGAGGCGCAATCGGGCTCGAGACTAACCGGAAGAGCTACTCCAGAAGGAAATTGCACCCTCGGTCGTCAACACCAGGAAGCCTCCCAAGTACCTTGAAACGGTCGCCCGTCTTGACACCCTTGTCGCGCGTCAAGACGGCACATGCAGAATAGACATTGGCAAGGTCCACGATGGCAATTGCTCGCTCCTCAGCGTCATTGAGCTTTCGTTCCGGATCGACCGGATCGACAATCTCAACGCGCATCCAGGGCGGCGTCGAATACCACTCATCGCCGGTCGCGTAGGCCTGACTCAGCAATTCTGTCATTCCGTACTCGCTCCAGATCTGTCGCCTCTTCACGCCAAATGCAGTTGCCAACCTTTCGTGCAATACACCTCGCGCGATTTCACGACGGCGCATCTTCATCCCGCCCGTCTCGACGACGACTGCGTCGGGTGGCAACGTAAGCGATAACTGTTCCGACAAATCGAGCAGTCCGAACGCTGCGCCGAACAGAACAATCCTGATTCCATGAAGCTTCGAGTAGTGAACCGCTTCGTAAAGCCTTGTGGTGTCGTCAACGAACAGTCCCGACGGCCCAACGCCCAATTCGGAAACCAGATGATCGACCATAAACACCAGTGACGACCTTCCTCCAGACTCTACATATCCCGGAAGATGACCGAGCACGATAGTGTCCGAATCGCCGAAGAATCGTCGGAAGGATTTGACGATGGACCTCTGATAGAGAGAGCGGTCACCGACAAGATGCCGACTCCGCGCGCTACCAGTCGTACCGCTGGACTCAAACACCTCCTCGGGTGCTCGATCGCCGAAGGTCACATCACCAAGCTTGAATGCCTCTACCGGCAGGTAAACAAGTTTGCCCGATCCGCGCACTCGGCGACAATACCGAGCATAGAAGCCGTCTCCTTCACTCTGAAGAGCAACGACCCGATCTCGGATCGATTCAAACGCCTCGTCGGTTCCGGCCAGTTCGGTAATCTGGGTGGCCAACGATTCAATGTCGGCCTTCGCAAGTGCTACTGGCGCTGCTTGATCAGACATCCAAATGCTTTTGTGTCGGAGACGGCCACGGCCTTCCCGGCCTGAACAGCCGACACGGCGTCCGCGACGTACTTGATCTGCACGTTAGACTCGTCACCCGGGCTGTCGTCAAAGCTGCCATAGTAAACCAGGGTCTTGTCTTTATCGAACACGTAGAAATGCGGTGCCCTGCTGGCTCCGAACGCTTTCATGAGGGCGGCGGATTCGTCCCCGATGTACGGAACCTTGAATCGGCTGGCGATGGCGTTATTTTCGGATGCGGACTCCGCAGGGAACGCCGCAGGATCATTCGAATTGACCAGTATGACCGACACCGCCGCGCGATCCAAACCCGACAAGAAGTCCGACATACGAGATTCCATCTTGCTGCACCATGGGCACTTGTTCGACCAGAACACGACGACGGTTGCGGTTGAACCCGCAAGACTGTTCAACGTCGTTTTGGACCCGTCGGACAACGTGACACTCGCGGTAGCCATCGGGAGTGCAGATCCAAGCGGAAGCACATCATTCTGCGCAGAAGCGCTCGGAACCAGCAACATCGATAGTGCGATCAGCGCCAGTCGGACCGGGTCCGCAGTACGATTCCGGCCGCTCGACGTGAAGTTCATTCTGTTGAAGATGCGCATTGTGTCTCCCTGACTTAATAGAAGGCGTTGGTTGAAGCATGGCTTCTCTCAGCTTTGAAACGTCTAATACGGCCGGTGGTTCGGCCGGCGTTCGACTGCACAATCGCCGTTAGAGAGCCTCATCGATTGCTGCCGAAAGGCTGTCGGCAGCAAGTTTTCCCTCGTGAAACCACTTCAGCGCGCCGGATCTGGCGAACACGAATGTCGCCGGCACCGCGCCCGTCCACAGTGAGTCCAGCCCGTTAACGAAGGCGTTGTCCTTCTCCTGTTTGAAGTAGGCTGGGCCGTGCCATTTCTGCTGTCGCAAGAACGTCAGCATCTCCGGAATCTGTTCATCAAAGTCCACCGAAACAAACATCAGGCTGACTCGCGTGCTGTCATAGGCGGATACGGAGCGAACGATATCAGGAAACTCTTCGACACATGGCGCGCACCACGTCGCCCAGAGGTTTACCACCGTAATTTCGGTATCGCGTGCTCGAACCTCATCAAGCAGGTCCGCCGAGGAGACTCGGACGACGCTTGAACCCGGTGGGGGTGCCGACCTCTGACTCTCGCAACCAGATACGGCAATCAAGGCGACGAGAACCGAGAGCATTACACCTGCGTGAAGCGAGGAACAACGAAGCATTTCCTGATTGGGTAGTTTCCGCTTCATACCCGGATCAGCCGCTACGGTTCGGTTACGAGCCCATATCGGTTTCGTCCGCCGCGTCGCCCTCTTTCACCTTTCCGATTGCTCTTCCCGAGTATAGCAAATCAGAAATGATCGAACTCATCAGTCCTATCAGGTCGCCCTTCTTGAATGGCTTGGCGAGATAATGCGTGAACGGACCGTCAAGGACTGCCGTCTTCCGGCTGCGATCCAATTTTTCATCGACCGCAATCAACGGAAGCTCAATCTCGTCGTAGCTCTCGCGAATCTTCGTTGCTGCTTCCAGGACAATGGGCAGCTTGGCAATACCAAGGTCCATGAGAATCCCGTCGTATTTCCGTTTCAGAAGCAGGAGATCCATGTCATCAAAGTTCGTTGCGACATCGATGGCGAAGTGTTCGTCCAGCACATAGTTGACCATGGTCTTGACGTCAGAGCTATCGTCAACCACGAGCAGCCTCGGCTTGCCTTTGTCAAATCGTCCACGGGCCGGAAACGCTCGCGGCAGGCTGACGGTGAACATACTTCCTTCACCCGGCTGACTCTGAACCGATATTTCACCACGCATCAGTTCGGTCAGGCGCTGGCTGATTCCAAGCCCAATACCCGCGCCCTCAAATCCACCGTTTCCATCCTGATGGTCTCTGGAGAAGTCGTCAAAAAGATGCGGAACGAATTCTGGATCGATGCCGACGCCGGTGTCCAGCACCCGAATGTTGATGAACTTGTCGTCCGCATCGACCTCAACGATAATCCCACCGGCTTCGGTGAATTTGACGGCGTTGTCGATGAGATTCTGCACGACACGCGTCGTGCACACCTGATCGACCCTACCCAAAACCTCAGTCCGAGCCGCCTCCAGCCGGAGAAAGAGTCCCTTCTCCTCCGCCATCTCCTTCGATGTATCAATGATCTGGCGAACTTCGTCGACGATGTTCAGGACCTGCAGGTTGAGGTCGAACTCGTTATTGTTCAATCCGGCGAGATCCAGGACAGCGTTCAGCGTGTTCATGAGACGACGTCCGTTCCGCTCAATCAGGTTCACGAACTCGCGGTGTTCATCGGGCACTTCGGCTTCAAGAATCTCAGCAAATCCGATTATCCCTGTAATCGGAGTTCGGAACTCATGATTGATGTTCTGCAGGAACGTCTCTTTGAGCCGACCGGCCTTGTCGATGGCGACTCGTGCCTCATCCAGCTGCTTCCTGCTCGATATGAGCTCGGTAACGTCCAGCCCGTAGCTCGCCACAGCCGCGACATCCGACGAGTTGGGCTCGAAAACGGGTTGGTACGTTCGCAAAATATGGCGCTCGATTCCACGCACTGAGACGACCTCCTCAAACTGGATCGTTTCCTTGGTGATCGACGCCCTTCGGCGATGCGCGCGCCTGCGCAGTGCAACATCCTGTGGATAGTCAAGCCGCTGACAGAGTTCGAGATCGGTCTTGCCGATGAGCCATGCTCGGGTCGTTTCGTCCCCGTATCCGAACCCGTTTGCGTAGAGATACTTGCCAGCAGGCGAAAGAACGGATACTTCGACCGGCATGCCGTCCAGAAGCTCTTCGTGGAAATGGCGGAACTGGTTCACGCTATCCGCATGGCGGGTTACATCATGCATTACCGCCAATACGTATTCACGCTTGCCAAGCTTCGCTCTGGACAACGTGATATCAAGAGCGACTCCCTCATGACTTCCATCCGGAACGCCTGCCTCGATTGTCACCTTTGACCCTTTCGGCAGATCCGCCACAATGGAGGCGATATCGGAGGACGGGTCGACTGCAAATAGTTGAGGGAGACGCCTGAGCGTGAGCTGTGCACTGGACTTCCGCAATAGTCTCGCCGCTTCGTGATTCGCGTCGATTACCTTCAGATTCGTCGAACACAGAATCATCGGCGTCCCGGATTGGGCGAACACGGCACGATAGGGTCTTTCTCTAAACCCGCGAATTCTGTTTACAGCGAACGACAGCAGCAGATAGGCCAATAAGGCCGTAACCACGGCGGCGACGACCAGACCCCATCCGAAGAACGATCGGATTGGAATCGAAGGTGTGATATGACTGGCCGACGAGATGATCATTCTGGGCCAGGGCGCTTCGTCCGACTGTTCGGCGGACAGGACACCGTCGACGGTAACGAAGTCGCCTGGCGCGATTTTCGGGAATGACGCGTCGGTCACGGGCACCGGAGATCGGACGACCAGCAGGCCACCCTTCCGGCTCAAGACGACGGATGCGCCGTACTGTTCGTTCACCATCCTTACGACATAGCCGGTCGCCTCAACCCTCTTTCCATACCAGGGTCGCAGGTCGATGGTCTTTTCCGGGATGAGTTCCGCGATCGGCAGTACCGAGGTTGAATCGACCCGATAGGCCTTCGTGGCGGCCAGAAGGATATCATTCCCAAGTCGCCGGATCTCACCCGTTACCGCAACACTGTCCCCTACCGCAAAGCCCAGGGAAGCGATTCGACCCACAAGCACTCCTGCCGTTGCATCCTGGACAACCGCAACGACGTCGTCCGAGACAATCCCCTTGGAAAGCAGGGAAATGCGACCTCGAACACGCACCGAACGGCCCAGCAGGTCCGGTACGTTGTCTAAATTGTGGTCGATCCGCACGTCGTACACAGAGAACCAGTCGTCCGAGTCCACATGCGACGGCGGACTCGAGAACGCGGCGAGCGCAAGCGCGCAGACAAGCACGCCCAAATGATATTGGGAGGAACGGACGTTCAATTCGTACAGCGGAATGGCACTGCGGTCCCGGGAAGCCTTGGCACAACACCCGAGTTATCGACCACCCCTGCCGAAACTTGAGGCCTTCACGCGAATCGGAAACGCCATGGTGGACAATGCGGTCGCCGCTCGTGCCACTCTGGAAGAGCCGGTGTGAATGAGCCTGCCGAGACGCGAAACGCTAAACGCGAAACGCTAAACGCAAACCGCCTTGGCGGCACCGGCCTCAACCCTCCACCAGCGGCCGGTGCCGCAACGTGGCGTCGGCCAATCGCTTGTTGAGCCCAATGAACACAGCAAGTACAATTCCCCATTGCACGACGCATGTAGCGACGCTGTACGGATCCATGGGATTGTACCAGCTGTCAGGCGCATAGGCGCTCGCTGACAAATAGAGCCACCATACGAGCAAAACGATCGCCTGAATCGGCACCAGCATGGTTATGACCCGGTCGTAGCCGCGGCCAACCGTCCAGTCCCCGTCTCCTCCAGCAATCGCTTCCATCCTGAAACGCTCCGCACCGAACCGAATCACCGAGAACGCAACAAATGCCCCGGAAATCATAAGCGCGACACCCCAGACGAAATCCTGATTGCCGAGGATCGCGAGATGGTCATTGCCAAGCAGATCGAGGCTGATGGCAGACGGAATGCCAAGGAGGAATGCGGACAGGCAAACAAGTGCGATCGCGCGACTGCGTTGAAATCCCAGATCGACGAATACTCGCGTTGCCAACTCGATCATCGATATCAAGGATGAGAATGCGGCAAAGGAAAGGCCAAGAAAGAACAGGATTGCCATCACACGGCCACCTGCCATCTGCTGAAACAGCTGTGGCATCCAGTAAAACGTTAGACCGGTGCTCGCCGGTCCGCTGTCTCTCATGATCTGCAGCGTCTCCGTCTGTCCGAGCTGCGATCCGAGAATCGCGAAAACGGTGCCGAAGATCGTGGCGGCAGCGATGAGCGACACGATATTGTTTCCTGCACCGGTGATAAACGCGTTCTTGACAACTCCCTGACTTCGACGCATGTAGGCGCCATAGGTCAAGATCAGGCCCCAGCCTGCTCCGGTGTCCCACGCATTCTGCGTCAGCGCCTCGAGCCACAATCTCGGGTCCTTCGCCGTTGACCAGTCAGGCGTAAAAAGGAACCGCAGTCCCGCCGAAGCACCATCCAGCGTAACGGAGCGGACGAACGCAATGAGTACAATCACAAACAAGGCGGGAATCAGGATTTTGTTTACTCGCTCGATGGACTTCACGCCGCGCCACACGGCGAGCGCGCCGCCAAACATTGCCGCTGCGTGAAACACGGCCGGGAGCCCGCTTGTCTGAAATCCCTCCCACGTCGCTCTCGACGCCTCAAGCGTCAACGGCAGCGGCTCGGAAACAGTTGTAATGAAATAGTAAAGGCACCATCCTGCAACGACCGAGTAGTAGAACATGATTGCCGTTGCCACGAATGCAACGAATGCCCCCATCCACGTGTAGCGCTTGCCGGCGATCTGAGCAAAGGTGCCGACAACGCCCATCCGGCCTTTTCTTCCAAGCGCGTACTCCGCGATTATCAGCGGAATACTCCAGGCAAACAGAAAGACGAGCCAGGCGATCAGGAACATCCCGGCACCGTCATCCCCACTATTCGAGGCGGCAATCCGCGGGAACCGCCAGATATTGCCTGTACCAACCGCGATTCCCAGAACGGACAGCAGAAGCCCGAGACGTGATGAAAAGCGATGCTCCGTTGCATTCTGCTCGATTCGTTCAGACATAACGACGATAGGTATCGTGAGGGGTAGGGTTCAGTCGATCGGCAAAAACAAAACAGTTGCGACGGGGTCCTCGCAGATGCGACGCAGCGGAAAATAGTTGAACGCGAGATACGTCGGAATGCCGTTGTCGTAATTCGGCGAGAACGGGTTACCACTTTGCCCGCCGGGATACACACCAAAGGCCGATGGCGGATCGGTCGACAAGTCAACCACCATCCGCCAAGAAGCAGACATCGTTACAGTCGAGCCGGCACCGGGAGACAACGTCTCATCGTACCCAGGATAGGGAAACGGCCCGCGGAAGAGGGGTCTGAGGCGGTCAGACCGAGTAATGTGCCGGAACAGAATCTGATGTTCCCGTCCCCATTCCGTCTGCCCGGTCGTACCGGGCTTTCTCGTTTCAATCGAGCGCTCAAAGGACCTGGCAGTGATGTCATCTGCCGTCTCGATTTGCGGCGTCGCAACGACATCAAACCACTTAGACTCCGGTTCATCTTTCATCAGTGCGATCAGCGCACCAACGTGCGGTTTCTCGACTCCCGCAAAAACGTCCTCGTCCCATGTGAGAGACTGAAGCTCCGACAACCACGACGCGAATAAAGATGCGGCATCGGAGTCCGTCGACATCTCTCGATCCCAGTTTGCGAGGCGATCTGCAAACGGGGTGGCGGTCGCGGAAAGCGGTACGGCCGACAAGAAGGGGATCAAAAGATCCGCCTGAACACTGTAGACGTCGCGTTGAAAGCGCTCCATGTCAACCGACGATAGATTCTCTGACCCTGAAAGGAGCGCTTGAATGCGGATCGAACGAAACACGCTGTTCCATGATTCCGCGAGATAGTACGGATACGATGGCCCAACCGGCCGCTGGTTCGTGGATGTAACGAAGCCGTCGACAATCGGACCAGTCGCCGGAAGCTCGTCAAACGGTATTCGACCTTCCCATTCTGTCTGGGAAGTTGATCCGTCCAGCAGCCCGGCACCCGTTCCGTTGCGGCGGACCGGCACAAAGCCGGTCGAGCGAAGCGACACGACGCCGTTTTTGTCGGCAAGCAGAATGTTCTGCATTGGCGAATCCCAGACCTCGGTGGCTTCCTCGAACTCCGCCCGATTGTGTGAATGCCCCATTCCCCAACCGGCTGCGATAACCCTGTTCGTTTCGTGCCCGACCCACCGAGTAGCGACGGGGGCGCCGGCCGTCGTCGAGATTGGTCCGTGATGACTGAATCTCATGGTGTCAATGACAAGATCACCGCCTCGAACATGAATCGTATCTCGCGCAAACTGTATTGGACGCCAGCCGCCGTCATAAGCGTAGCGCGTACCGGTCGAATCGAGCGTCAGGCGATATCGATCGATCACATCGGCGCCGGTATTCGTGAATGCCCATGCCAGCGAATCGGTATAGCCCTCGACGACCATCGGCACGCCCGGGATCGTGACACCGTAAATCTGCATTCCCGGTGTAACAATGCTTGCCTCATACCAGATCGACGGCAGCGTCAGGTTGAGATGCATGTCACCTGCAAGCAATGCCTTGCCCGAGGAAGATCGGCGGCCGGTGACGGCCCAGTTATTCGATCCCTTTCCGTCATGCAAGCCTTCTGCGAAAGGCATGACGTCAGAACAGTCTGCGGTAGCGGCGGCACAACGCGGATTGAACCCCTCTCCTCCGGTCGTCGACGTCGCAAACAGACCACGCGAATGGATCGACGAAAGCGGCCCGCGCGAGGCATCGAGATTCTCCAATGACGTGACGATCGGCGGCGCCAAGGTGGCAGCAGATTGTGCGAAATCGACGTAGCGCTTCAGGATGCCCGCTGCATCGAACCGCAGCCTCGTAGCATCAACCGGCCGGTAGGACAAATCGTAGTTCATGTACTGAACAACGCGCAGTACGTCGATCGGGCGGACGAGATCAGGTCGTATCCCGAACAGCCGAAACTCAAACGGAAGATCGCGAGTCGCGACTGACTGGATGTAGGCGTTTGCACCCCTGGCGTACCAGTTCAGCAGATCGCGTTCGATTCCTCCCTCCGCCTCGATTCGACTAAGGTTCCGCCGGGCGCCAAGCTCCATCCCGGTTGACCGCAGGAAACGATCCGCATCCAAAAGGTCAGGACCGAGAATCTCAGCAAGGCGCCCCGAGGCAACACGGGGCAGGAAGGAAAGCTGGAAGAGCCGATCACGCGCGACCACGTAACCAAGCAGGGCTACGGCATCGGAATCCGATTCTGCAACAATGTGTGGCACCCCGCGCTCATCATAGTCTACGCTCGCACGGCCTCCCAAGCCTGCCAGTCGGATGGTTCCAGAAACTGTCGACGACGATCGGGCGGTACCGTAAAGGCCACGAACGGGATCGAGCGCTTCGCCAATACCCATCTCTCCCACGGTCGGCGTCGCCAACGCGTAGAAGGTCGCCACCACGGCGGCAACGGAAACCATCAGACGCAATGGGCTGCGTCCGTCTGTATCAGTAATATTGTCGGGCATTCCGGATCCGCTGACAACGAGCGTAAGCGATTTGGCGCCTCAAGATCGTATTTTGCTCGCATGCGACAAAGTAGCGAGCTAATTCTAGCGTCTGCGTCACCGCGCAGAAGTGACCTCCTCAGGCAGGTGGGTCTCCGTTTTCGCGTCGTTCCGAGCAATGTCGACGAAGACAGCGTCCAATTCCTGGATCCACAGACAATGGTTCGCGAACTTGCGCTTATGAAGGCGAAGGCGGTAGCCGAAGCTTTTCCGGACGCGCTCGTTCTTGGGGCGGACACGACAGTGGTCTTGAACGGAATGGTTGTCGGAAAACCGACATCCGCATCCGATGCACGGGCAATCCTGTCGAATCATAGCGGCAAAGAGCACATTGTCTACTCAGGCTTCGCTCTGGTTCACCTCCAATCCGGACGGACTGTATCGGACGTGGCCTCCACGAGAGTGAAATTCGGCTTGATGTCTTCGAGCGAAATTGATACCTACGTGGATTCGGGATCACCTATGGATAAGGCGGGGGCATACGGCTATCAGGATGCCCTGGGACCACTGTTCGTCGAGAGTATCAGCGGCGACTACTACAACGTGATTGGGCTGCCGCTTCGGGCGCTGTACCTTGCACTCCGGGCGCATTTTCCAGACATCGTCCGTTTCGGAGTGTAGGTCAGGCCTGCCATGGTCTCGAT